>JAYUQI010000132.1:0-10456 GCA_043756805.1 Sphingomonas sp. | reverse complement strand
CAAGCGCCACGATGTCGCCGGCATAGGCAACCTGAATGTCTTCGCGGTCATTGGCATGCATCAACAGCATGCGGCCGACTTTTTCCTTTTTGTCCTTGACCGAATTCTGCACCGACGAAGCCGTTTCCAGCTTGCCCGAGTAAATACGGGCGAAGGTCAGCGTGCCGACGAACGGATCGTTCATGATCTTGAACGCCAGTGCCGAAAATGGCGCATCATCGGCCGCAGCACGCGAATCTTCGGTGACGCCGTCGAGCTTCAGACCGTTGATCGCAGGCACGTCGAGCGGTGACGGCAGATAATCGACAACCGCATCGAGCAACGGCTGCACACCCTTGTTCTTGAATGCTGAACCACACAGGATCGGTACGAATGCCGAACCCAGCGTGCCCTTGCGGATGAGCCGCTTCAATGTCGCCACGTCAGGCTCGGTGCCTTCGAGATAGGCTTCCATGATGTCGTCGTCTTGCTCGACCGCCATTTCGATCAGTTCCGATCGCGCGGTTGCCGCTGCCGCCTTCAGATCGTCGGGAATATCCTGATATTCGAACTTGGCGCCCAGTGATTCTTCGAGCCAGATGATCGCGCGGTTTTCGACCAGATCGACGAGCCCCTTGAACCCGCCTTCGATCCCGATCGGGAGATACAGCACGGCGGGACGCGCGCCCAGACGATCCTTGATCATCTGCACGCACATTTCGAAATTCGCGCCGGTGCGGTCGAGCTTGTTGATGAAGCACATCCGCGGGACGCTATATTTGTCGGCCTGACGCCACACCGTTTCGGATTGCGGCTCGACCCCCGCCACGCCATCGAAGCACGTGATCGCGCCATCAAGCACGCGCAACGAACGCTCGACTTCAATCGTGAAGTCGACGTGGCCCGGCGTGTCGATGATATTGATCCGGTGATCGTTCCAGAAACATGTTGTCGCAGCCGACGTGATCGTGATCCCGCGCTCCTGCTCTTGCTCCATCCAGTCCATCGTCGCCGTGCCTTCATGCACTTCGCCGATCTTGTAGGATTTGCCGGTGTAATACAGGATACGCTCGGTCGTCGTGGTTTTACCCGCGTCGATGTGCGCCATGATCCCGATATTGCGATACATGCTCAATGGATGGCTGCGTGCCATGTCGTGTGTCCTTACGGTCTAACGGTGAAGCTGATCGCGAACGATCAGGGGAAAAAGAGTTTAGCGACGGCGGCTCCGGCACCCAGCAGGGCGGCTGTTGCCAACATAGCCTGAAAAATCATCGCACGCGGCATCAAATCCGTATCGCGACGCAGCTTAGCTTCCTCGGCCATAAGCTTCTTCTGCTCTGCCAGGAATTTCTCAGCTTCTTCGATTGCGCGAACGATGCGTACGCGTTGCTCTTCAAAGTCGAAATTGTCTCGCGGAGTGGTCGCCATCGCCGTGCCTTTCGCCCTCTATATAGCAGCTACCAGCGATAATGCGAGAAGGCGCGGTTGGCTTCGGCCATCCGGTGCGTGTCTTCGCGCTTCTTGACGGCGTTGCCACGGTTGTTGGCGGCATCCATCAATTCACCCGAAAGGCGCGCAGCCATCGTGTGCTCGCTGCGGTTGCGCGCCGCTGTGATCAACCAGCGGATCGCCAGCGCCTGCGAACGCTCGGTGCGCACTTCGACGGGCACCTGATAGGTCGCACCGCCAACGCGGCGGCTGCGCACTTCGATGCCGGGCTTCACATTGTTCAGCGCATCATGAAACACACCGATCGGATCGCGCTTGGCGCGCGTTTCAACGGTTTCCATCGCGGTGTAAACAATGCCTTCCGCCACAGCTTTCTTGCCGTCGAGCATGACGCTGTTCATGAACTTGGAGAGGACGAGATCACCATAGCGGGGATCGGGAAGAATGATCCGCTTTTCGGGACGACGACGACGAGCCATATTAAATTCCTTCTAAACTTCAGCCTTGGGGTCGGTAAAAAACCGACGGCTTACTTCGGACGCTTTGCGCCGTATTTGGAACGGGATTGCTTGCGATCCTTGACACCCTGGGTATCGAGAACACCGCGCAGCACGTGATAACGCACACCAGGAAGATCGCGGACGCGGCCCCCGCGGATCAGGACAACACTGTGCTCCTGAAGATTGTGGCCTTCACCCGGGATGTAGCTGATGACTTCGCGCTGGTTGGTCAGGCGGATTTTGGCCACCTTGCGCAGCGCCGAGTTCGGCTTTTTCGGAGTCGTGGTATAAACGCGCGTGCAAACGCCACGCTTCTGCGGATTTGCTTCCATCGCAGGAACCTTGGACTTGGCCTTCTGCGGGTCGCGGCCCTTGCGGACCAGCTGGTTAATCGTTGGCATTTGAAGCCTTCACCTTAAAGTTACCGGACAATCGCCGGCGGGTTACTTTGCCAATGGCGTGACGCAGGTTCGAAGCGAACACGAAAAGGCACGGTGGCCTTCATGCGACCCCCGGGCCTTCATCAAACATAGGCAATGTTCAAGCACGCGTTGCGGAGGAATGCTTCACAACGCGAGCGTGGTCCCTAGCGGGGGAATCAAACTACGTCAACGGCATCGCGCTCGACGGCACGTATCTTAATCCTTCAGCGGAACATCAGTCATACGCTTTACGGCAGCTTCAACGGTGGGTCCGATAATTTTCTCAATAAAGCTATTTGGCTTGGCCTGCCGTTCTTCGTCCATCGTATTAGCGGGATTGACCAAGAGCTCTTGAAAGACCGCGCCTGCAATCTGCTCTTCGTATGTCGGAGCTTGAGCCTTAAAGCCATTGACAGACGCCGCGGCGGTAAATTTATGGCTGTATTCTTCACGTAAGCGAAACAGCTGCGCATGGCGTTTGGATGCGAAGGCAGCAAGAAGAAGGGCTGGCAAAATGACTAATGCCCGAACGCCGAATGCCGAAAGCGCTCGTACTGCGATCGCACCTGTAGGTGTGTCTGAGGCGATCCCGGGAAACGGGTCAGGTAGATAAAAACCATCCGCGTGTACAAAATTGAGCACAATCAAAACAGAAAATATTAGAAAGCCTAACGAGCCGTAGAATGACAGCTTCGCAGCACGAACTTGCCCATCAAGAGTCTTATATTTTTCATCATAATGTGCCGACAAACCGGCGACGGTTGCACTGCCCAGCATCGTGTTGGCTTGCGATATGAGACTATCTACTTCGTCCTTTTGATCAAGGAATCCTTTCGTGATCTGATTTAGATCCTCGTCTCCCTTTTTCAGTTGCTTGCCGCGAGCATCCAATGCCGACTGGAACCCGCGAAATTCTTTTTCATAATCAGCAACCTCGTTCTGGAGCGCGGCAGCCTTGTCTCTTGTTTCGTCAATTGTGGCCAACGCCGCTCTAATCTTATTTTCATTCTCTTCGGATGTTATCCGAAGCTTCTCGACCTCGCCCAAAATGCGCGAGATTTCGCCCTCGGCTTGGCGCGACGTTTCAACAGACGTTTTTAGAATGCCCGTGAGCGTCGATTGCTCGTTTGAATGTGTCTGGAGTTGCTCCAACAAGCCTGTCGATTGTGAAGCATTTTCTGACATTAATTGAGCAGCGGCAGTGAAGGTTCCAATGCTCCTCGGCCTTACCACCCCAGCGATGACGATGTAGTTATCGAGTGCGGCGTCAATCGCAGATGCCATATTGGACAACGCGCTGCCGATATGAACAGCCTGTCCGTTTACCGCAATGAAATTACCGCTAGTCGGCTCAAACTGTTGCAATCCACCGAAATTCACCAATTGGTTCAGTTGCGCAGTGACACCGTCAATCGCCGACTCAATCCCGCGAATATTGTCTCCCAAGGCGATCAACCTCGTCGTTGGGGCGAGGCTAAATTTCTCAACAGGGCTTGCGGTCAAACTAGCAACCAAGCTCGCAACCAATCCTGCACGAGTTTCAATCTGGGCTGCAGTAAACGGAGTTGTTGGGACATAGTCCCTGTATGACGACGGAAATTTACCGGTTTGCTTTAGAAGGCCCGCAATCTTTCCTTCAAGTTGAGCGACAGCGTTTCTAATTGGCTCTAAAAGTACTTGCATAAACTGCCCCTTACTTGGGACTCGATATACAAGAATACTCGTGACATCCAATTACGCATATTTGGGTTGACACGTCAGGTCGAATGATTGTGAATTAGTTCAACCTTTTCAGCCTCACTTCCCCCGCTTCGGCACCAAACCCAAAACCCCCACAACCACCGCGCCCACAACCAACCCGAACACCCCCGATGCCGTCGCGTTGACAATCCACTCAACCAGCCCGCCGATCCCCGGCACCGCGCCGCCAACCACCTTCGCCGCATCATGGAACAGATGCGCGACCGCGCCAAAGCCGAGCACTTCCATGCCGTGGACGATAATCCCACCGCCGACCCACAGCATCGCTGCTGTCCCGATCACACCGAGCGCTTTCAGCAACCCCGGCATCCCGCTAACGAGCCCGCGCCCGATCGACCGCGTCACGCCCAGCCGACCTTCTTTCACCAGATGCAAACCAACATCGTCCATTTTTACGATCAGACCAACCAGACCGTAAACGCCCACCGTCACGAAAATGCCGACCACGGCCAAGACCGCCGCTTGCTCGACCAGACTGCGCGTCGCCACATCGGCAAGCGCAATCGCCATGATCTCCGCCGATAATATGAAATCGGTGCGGATCGCGCCGCTGACTTTCGCGGCTTCCATGTGGCAGGGATCGTCGAACTCTTCATCGGCCTCGCCAGCGGCCTCGTGCCCCATGACCACTTCGATGATCTTCTCCGCGCCCTCATAGCAAAGATACGCGCCGCCGATCATCAAAAGCGGCGTCAAAGCCCACGGCGCAAACGCGCTCAGCAACAGGCATCCCGGCAGCAAGAACAGCAGCTTGTTGCGCAACGAACCAAGCGCGATCTTCCAGATGATCGGCAATTCGCGGTCGGCCGCAAACCCCGTCACATAACGCGGCGTCACGGCGGTATCGTCGATGACGATGCCCGCGGCTTTGGCGCTCGCCTTGCCCGCCGCTGCCGTCACATCGTCAATCGAGGCCGCAGCGACTTTCGCAATCGCGGCAACATCATCGAACAGCGCAAATAAACCGGATGCCATCAGCTCAAACTTTCCTTGGGGACCGCAACGTGCCTTGCAATTGCATAACCGATCAGCGCCGCCCCGCCACCGAATAACCACCCGCCGATCACGTCACTTGGCCAATGCACGCCCAGCGCCACGCGTGACAAGCCGATGGCCAGCGCGACGAGGATTGCGGCCACGCAGGATTTGCGCCCGCCAAGCAACATCGCGCCCAGCAGCATGATGACCATCGCGCCCGCTGCATGGCCGCTGGGGTAGGCATAGCTATCCGCGAAATCGAGCGGCGGGACGAGATCGGGGCGCGGGCGCGCAAACGCTTCCTTGGCCACGCTATGCCCCGTGATCGACAGGCCGACGGTTACGACAAACACCGCTGCCGATCGCCAGCAACGACGATAGATCAGCGCGGCGAGGATCAGGATCATGATCCCCGCGCGCCAGCCCGGATCGCCCAACTGCGTGATGAAACCCGCTGTCGCGATCGATGCGTCGGCGGTCCCGCCATGCGTCATTGCCAGCGCCTTGAACACGGCGACGTCAACGCCTTTCAGCGCACCGGATGTTGCCACTGCACCCATCACCAGCGAGATCAGCATCAGCGTCAGGCCCCACCAGAAATACCGGATCACGGCGTGCCCTTGGCGACAACACCGCCCTTGATCACGATATCGACCTTCTCGAGCAAGCGGACATTGACCGTCGGATCACCCGAAACCGCAATGATGTCGGCATAACGCCCGACCGCAATCGCGCCGACATCGGCCGTCCGTCCGAGTGCTTGCGCGGCATTGGTCGTCGCCGCCTGAATCGCCTGCATCGGCGTCATGCCATAGTCGACCATCGTGCGGAATTGCCCGCCCGCCGTGCCATGCGGCATCACGCCCGCGTCGGAGCCAAACACCATCTTCACGCCCGCGCGAACGCTTTTGCGAAAACCGTCGCGCTGCGTCTGCGCAATCTCGCGGTCCTTGCGCAGATTATCCTCGAGGACACCGTTCTTCGCGCCTTCGGCCTGCGTGTAATCAGTGTTGTAAATATCCATCGAGAACCACACCGGCTGCGCGCGCCCCGCCGCCAGCTTGATCCCTTCATCGTCGACAAGACTGGCATGTTCGATCGTATCAATCCCCGCGCGGATCGCAGCCTTTATCCCTGCCGCGCCATGCGCATGCGCCGCCACGCGCAATCCCCATTGATGCGCCTCGTCAGCAATCGCGCGCATTTCGGCTTCGGAAAGCTGCTGCTGTCCCGGCTCGGTATTGCGCGAGAACACCCCGCCGGTCGCACAGATCTTGATCACTTCGGCACCATATTTGCGCTGTTCGCGCACCCGCTGGCGTAGCTGCTGTTCACCGTCGCCGACTGCCGATCCCTTGCGCGCGAAGGACGGCGGAAAAAACGTCTCGTCGCAATGCCCGCCGGTCGCGCCGATGGCACTCGCCGCCGGCACGATGCGCGGGCCCACCGCATAGCCTTCGGCAATCGCCTGCTTCAGCCCAACGTCATTGTAGTTCGCCGACCCGACATTGCGCACCGTCGTAAACCCCGCCTCGAGCATTTCGCGCGCATTTTTGACGCCCGCTGCCATCCAGAAACTGTCGGTATATTCAAGGCTGCGATAGCCCCCGATCTCGGCCAGCGAATCGAGATGGACATGCATGTCGATCAGGCCGGGCAGGATCGTGCGGTCGCCCAGATTGATGATCTTTGCATCGGCCGACATCCGGACGGTGCGCGCGTCGGCGATGCCGGTGATGCGGCCATCGGTTACGGTGATCATCGGATAAGCCACCATCCGTCCGTTTTCGACGTCGACCATGCGGGCCGCCGTGATGTGAACGGTTTCAGCGGTGGCGGGGGCGGCAAGCGCGAAAACGAGTCCGATAGACAACAGGGCTTTCAATATGATTCTCCGGATAAGCCAAGATGGCGGGCGAGTATAGCTTGCAGGGCGCGCTGGTCCGGCGTGGCGAGCCGCCCGACGTGCCGTATGACAAGGGCATCGACCAGCGTAAAAAACTTCATGCGCACCGAACAACCAACGCTCAATCCGGCGGCGTTAAGATCGGTCAGCGGTAGATCGAACGGCCAAATTGATTTTTTCGCCCGTGTCACCATCGCCATCAGGCTTTGACCAGTGGCCTGTCCGAAATCGGCCCGATCCGAAAGGATTATAGCAGGGCGGCGCAAAGCGGCGTTGCGGTCCGTGAAGGGAAACGGAACGATGACGACATCGAACCTTTCAAAGGTCACGAAAGGCTTCCATGTCCTCCGGACTCAGCCATTCTTCGGCAAGGCTGGCCTCGACACCCCGAAGATACATCCAGTCAATCTTGCTCGCCTTGCGCACCCGCGCACCGCCTTCGTCCACAACCCATTCGATTGTGTCGCCAGCCTTCAGCCCCAGCGCCGCACGGACGTCGGCGGGCACAGTCGCTTGATGCTTTGACGTGAGTTTCGACATTTCCATGGGTAATACCGTAATACCCCGCCACGCCGTCCGCAATCAGAAATGCACCGCCCGCCCGTAAGCACCGAGCACACTTTCGTGCATCATCTCGGACAATGTCGGGTGCGCGAACACTGTTTC
The DNA here is from genome assembly GCA_043756805.1 of Sphingomonas sp. Classification (GTDB taxonomy): domain Bacteria; phylum Pseudomonadota; class Alphaproteobacteria; order Sphingomonadales; family Sphingomonadaceae; genus Sphingomonas_O. Next base: position 2,792 of record JAYUQI010000132.1, on the reverse strand, counting down.
CATCAGATCCGCTTCGGTCGTTTCCAGCTGCCGCGCGATGACATAGCCCTGGATCAGTTCGGTGACTTCAGCCCCCACCATATGCGCGCCAAGCAGTTCGCCGGTCTTTTCGTCGAACACTGTTTTCACAAACCCCTCGGCCTCGCCCAGCGCAATCGCTTTGCCGTTGCCGAGGAACGGGAAATTGCCGACCTTGATGCTGTGCCCCGCTTCGCGCGCTTTCGCTTCGGTCAGGCCCACGCTTGCCACCTGTGGCCGCGAGTAAGTGCAGCCCGGAATGTTCCATGTCGTGAACGCATGCGGATTCATCCCCGCGATTTTCTCGACACAGACGATCCCCTCATGGCTCGCTTTGTGCGCCAGCCACGGCGGACCCGTCACGTCGCCAATCGCGTAGACGCCCGCCACGTTGGTCGCGGCATAGCCATCGACAACGATATGCCCGCGCTCGGTTTTGATGCCCAGCGCTTCGAGGCCAATGTCCTCGGTATTCGGCACGATCCCGATGGCGACGATAGCATGGCTGAAAGTTTCGGAGACGATCTTGCCATCGGGCATTTTCAGCTCCGCCGTCACGCCATCCGCGCCCGCATCGAGCTTCTGCACACCGGTTGACGTGTGCAGCGTCATCCCCTGCCGCGCGAGTGCTTTCGCCATAAACTCGCTGACTTCGGCATCCTCGACCGGCAACACGCGGTCGAGCATTTCGACAATGGTCACATCCGCACCCATGTCCGAATAGAAACTGGCAAACTCGACCCCGATCGCGCCCGACCCGATGACGAGCAGTTTCGTCGGCATTTCGGGTGGCACCATCGCGTGACGATATGTCCAGATGCGCTTTCCGTCGGCCTTGGCAAAGGGCAAGTCGCGCGCGCGGGCACCCGTCGCGATGATGATGTTCTTGGCTTCCAGTTCGCGGGTCGTGTCACCCGTCGTGACCGACAGCTTCCCCGCTGCGGTCAGTTTGCCCGTGCCCTCGACCACGGTAATTTTGTTCTTCTTCATCAACCCCTTGACGCCCGCATTCAGCTGCCCCGCCACCTTGCGGCTGCGCTCGGTCACCTTGGTCAGGTCGAACGACACATCCTTCGCCGACAGCCCGTAAGCATCGGCGTTTTGCATATAGTGGTAAATCTCCGACGTCCGCAGCAACGCCTTGGTCGGAATGCACCCCCAGTTCAGACAAATCCCCCCCAGCCGCTCGCGCTCGACAATCGCGACCTTGAGGCCAAGCTGGTTCGCGCGGATGGCGGCTACATAGCCCCCGGGCCCGGAACCGAGGATGATGAGGTCGTAGGTTTCAGACATTTTTTTCCTCGACAGGATAGCTATGAAAATTGCGGTATTGAACTGGCCATTCAGCCGACAAATTGTCATTCAGCTCTTGAGCGACTTTATCAGTCCAAACTTGTGTAGTCGGATCAAAATTCTCGATGTTATCGAAATCGATGGGCAATTGTCCCAGCGTTGCCAATTCAGCCGTTATAAGTTGCCGAAAATCACGCTCATTGTCAGCCAACGCCATCATTAAAGCGTATGCACCGCTATTCGACGGTTCGAACGACCTGACGTGAACGACGGAACTCCAACCTAGCATTTCCTAAGCCACCAACCCCAACGGCATCTCGCACAGCCGCTTGAAAGCTGCCATCAGCTTTGCCCCATCCGACCCGTCAATCGCGCGATGATCGAAGCTCCCCGTCGCGCTCATCACGGTCGCAACGCTGAGCGCCCCGTCGACGACATAAGGCCGCGCCTCGCCCGCGCCTATCGCCATGATCATCGCTTGCGGCGGGTTGATGACCGCTTCGAATTGTTTGATGCCGAACATGCCCATGTTGGACAGGCTCGCGGTGCCGCCCTGAAACTCGTGCGGTTGCAGCTTGCCGGCCTTCGCCTTGTCGGCCAGCGACTTCATTTCGGTCGAAATCGCGCTCATCGACTTGGTCGCCGCATCCGCGACAATCGGCGTGATCAGCCCGCCGTCAATCGACACCGCCACCGAAATGTCGGCGCGCGCATATTTGATCAAAGTATCCCCCGCGAACGAGACGTTGCACGCAGGCACTTCGATCAGCGCGGCGGCCAGCGCCTTGATCAGCATGTCGTTGACGCTCAGCTTGATCGCGCGCGCTTCAAGCGCCTTGTTCAACTCGCCACGCAGTTTCAGCAGCGCATCGAGACGGATATCCACTGTCAGGTAAATATGCGGCACCTGTTGCTTCGATTCGGTCAACCGCCGCGCGATGACTTTACGCATGTTCGACAGTTTGACCACGTCGTGCGGGATGTCGGTTGTAATGGTGGACGCCATAGCCACCGGCGCAGCAGGCATCGCCGCAACGGCTTTCGGCGCTGGCGTAGCCGTGCCACTCGCAGCCCCCTCGATATCCGCCTTCACGATCCGCCCGCCGGGGCCGGTTCCTGCAACAGTCGAAAGATCAACACCCTTCTGCTCGGCAAGGCGCTTGGCGAGGGGGGAGACGGCAATGCGGTCGTCGGAAGGCTTTGCGCCCAAATCCGTTCGCCCTGAGCTTGTCGAAGGGCTGTCCTTCTTCGGCTCGACCGAAGGCAAAGACAGGACTTCGACAGGCTCAGCCCGAACGGTTTCGGGTTTTGCCTTCGGCACAGCCTCTTCCCCCTCATCCGAAATCAGCGCAATCACCGTGCCGACCTTCACTCCGTCAGTTCCCTCGGCAACCAGTATCTCGGACACAGTCCCTTCATCGACCGCTTCGAATTCCATCGTCGCCTTGTCGGTTTCGATTTCGGCCAGCAAATCGCCCGAA
>JAYUQI010000131.1:0-3726 GCA_043756805.1 Sphingomonas sp. | reverse complement strand
CGTAGCGTTCTGTCGTCCCAATCGGACAGGCGGGCGATCCGGTCAAGCGGGGGGCTTGCAGAAATCGTAATCGCGGCGCAGCCTACAGGGAGAGCAGGGGACGCCAAAGAACATGCGCACATATCTCGTCGTCATCGACGAAACCATCGAGGCGGGCGTCGCGCTTCGCTTCGCCACGCGCCGCGCTGCCAAAACCGGCGGAACAGTCCAGATTCTTGCCATCGTCGAGCCGGTCGAGTTCGTCGCCTTCGGCGGAGTGCAGGCCACGATGGAAACCGACGCGCGCGAACATGCCGAAGCGATTGTCCAGAGCGCCGCCGGCGCCATTGTCGAGGAAACCGGCGTCCAGCCCTCGATCCTCGTCCGCACGGGCAATGCGATTCCGCTCATTCGCGACGTCCTTGCTGAAGATCCCAATATTGTCGCGCTCGTGCTCGGCGCGGCCCCTGTCGGCGCGCCGGGGCCGCTGGTCGCGCATTTCGCGGGTGTCGAAGCGGGCAGCCTGCCCTGCCCCGTGATGATTGTGCCGGGGGGTCTGGACAATGCCGAACTGGATCGGGTGAGTTAGACGCAGGTAAAACCGCAGTGCTGAGCTTGTCGAAGCACGCTTCGCGTTAACCGTCCTTCGACAGGCTCAGGACTACGGATATAGGAGTCACATGAAACACTTCCTTCCCCTCCCCGCTCTCCTGCTCATGGCCGCATCCCCGGCGCCCGACTCTGCAAAACTGCGCACCACGGTCGACAAGCTCGTCAGCTTCGGCACGCGCCACACCTTGTCCTCCGCGACTGACCCGAAACGCGGCATCGGCGCGGCGCGCAACTGGGTCGCGGGTGAATTCAGCAAACTCGGCCTGACCGTCGAACGCCCGAGCAAACGCTTTGACGGCCCGCGCGCGCCAAACGGCGTCATCGTCGAAAATGTCCTCGCCATCCAGCGCGGCACCGGCGACCCGAACCATGTCGTCATCGTCGCGGGCCATATCGACAGCCGCGTCACCGACCCGATGAACGCGACCAGCGATGCCCCCGGCGCGAATGACGATGCCTCGGGCGTGGCGCTGGTGATGGAAGCCGCGCGGCTCCTGTCGAAGGAAACGTTCAACGCGACGATCATCTATGCGGCGCTTTCGGGCGAAGAACAGGGTCTTTGGGGCGGCAAATTCCTCGCCGAAATCGCCAGGGAACGCGGCTGGCGCGTCGCGGCGATGCTCAACAATGACATTGTCGGCAACACGGTCGGGCAGGATGGCCGTAAAGTCGCAGACCGTGTCCGCGTCTTCAGCGAGGGCATCGGAGCGGCCGAGGATGCGGTGGCCCTCAAATGGCGGCGCGCGAGCGGTGGCGAAGACGACAGCCCGTCACGCGCACTGGCAAAAGCTGTCGCACGCACGGCTGCCGCGCAGAAGCTCATCACCGTCTTCCCCGTCCGCCGTCCCGACCGCTTCGGGCGCGGCGGTGATCATACCCCCATGCTCGAGGCTGGCTTTCCCGCCGTTCGCTTCACGGTCGGCGTCGAGAATTACGATGCCCAGCATCAGGATCTGCGGACCGATAACGGCAAGACCTACGGCGACACGGCCGACCGGATGGACTTCGCCTATCTTTCGCGGGTGACTGCGCTCAACGTCGCGATGCTGCGCCAGCTTGCCGCCGCGCCCGAAGCACCAAAAAATGCTGTCGCTGGCGGCGCTGTCTCGGCCAACATGACGATCAAATGGGACGCCGTTCCCGGTGCGTCAGCCTATCGTATCCGCTGGCGTCAGGCCGATCAGATGATGTGGGAAAACTCGCGCGATGTATCCGGTGCAACCGAAACAACGTTGAAAGGTGTCATCGTCGACGACACATTCACCGGGGTCTCTGCGCTGTCAAAGGACGGGGCCGAAAGCCTCGTTACCTTTGCGGGGTTGCCGAAGCCTTAGAGCCGAATATTTCTCCCTCCCCAGCGGGGAGGGTCGGGGAGGGGGAGCGTGCCCTTGCGCGCGTCAGCGTTCGACACTTGGGTGCGGTCCACCCCCTCCCAACCCTCCCCCTCAAGGGGGGAGGGCATTTTTGCAGCTTAATACGTCTTCGTATGCAGCTTCGTGCGCACCCGTATCTTGCCCTCGGCCACCGGCGCGGCGTCACGGACACGGTATTTCGGGCGCACCGGCGCATAGACATTTTCATACGTTACAACCTGACGCGGCACCATATGACCGCCCCCGCCGCCATGATAAGTGACAGTGGTCGTCGTGACCGTCTCCCCACCACCGCAATCGCAGCCGCCATAGGACCAGGTCTGCGCGGGGTAACCGCCCCAATGCGACCCGCCGCCGCGATGATAATATCCATCGTCCGATGCGCGGTCATCATAACGCGGACCACGATGCTTTTTCTTTGAAACGGCCATCTCGATCGCCAGTCCGGCGAGCGCGCCGACACCGCCACCGATCAGTGATCCCGCCAGGCGGCTGCCCGCACCGGCGATGACGTTCCCCGCAACCGCGCCAACCGCTGCACCTGCAACACCACCGACGATGCCGTCCGTATCCCGTCCACGATGATTATCGCTGCGTCCACCACGGTCATAACCGTCAGCTACGTCATAAACGCGGCCCCATTGATCGGTAAGAACCAGATCATCGTGGTAACGCGACCAGCCAAAGCCGCGCGCCGGTTGGTCAAGACCGAAGTCGCGGTAATCGACATAATGTTCGGGCATCATCCAGCTTTGCGGCAATTGAAAACCGTAAGTCGGGCGTTGGTAGGCAAGGCGGCGGGAGGCTCTCGTCACTGTCTGCATCATCGGCGCCATTTCGACCGGCGCGGGGGCGCTGCGCTGGTCCGCTGTGCCCGTCGATCCTGAAACCGGCGGCAACGGCGCGCGACGCTGGTCAGCGGTGCCCGTCGACCCCGAAACCGGTGGCGGCATCGTAACGGCGGGCGCGCCAACACCCGAGTCGGTCTGCGCGGAAACGGGCTGCGAAACCATCAGCGCCGCCAGCGCAACGCTCGAGATTGCAAGGCTTCGCCCAGAGATTGCAAGGCTTCGCCCAGAAATTGCAAGGCTTCGCCCAGAAATTGCAAGGCTTCGCATAGTAAATACTCCCCGATATCGATCCACGCACAGCGCGCATCCAAAGGCACTGTTTCAAGGGGGTTTTTAGCATTACTACGACGTTAACACTAGGATCGATGGTTAACGCGCCTGTCCCGTTCTGGAGCCGATCAGCGCGGCAAGCGCTTCGCATCCCGTCGCGTCTTCGGCATCGAAGCGCGACGGCAGTGGACTGTCGAGATCGATCACGCCAATCACGCGGCCCTCGTGCATCAGCGGCACGACCAATTCGGACCGCGAATCGGCATCGCACGCAATATGCCCGGCGAACGCATGGACATCGTCAACACGCTGCGTTTCCCCCGTTGCTGCTGCGGCACCGCACACGCCCTTGCCCAGCGGAATGCGGATGCACGCCGCTTTTCCCTGAAACGGCCCCAGCACCAGCTCTCTATCTACAACCCGGTAAAAACCCGCCCAGTTGAGATCGGGCAGTCCGTGGAACAGCACCGCCGCGACATTGGCCATATTCGCAACCGGATCGGGCTCGCCTGCCGTCACGGCATCGGCAGCAGCGATGACATCGCGCCACAGATCGGCCTTGGTCGTGGCATCGGATTTGAAATCAAACATTATGTTTCTCCTACACCGCAGTGCTGAGCCTGTCGAAGCACGGTTGAATG
>JAYUQI010000130.1:0-3735 GCA_043756805.1 Sphingomonas sp. | reverse complement strand
CCATTTCGCCCTGATTGGCGAGGCAGACATTGGCCTTCTCGGCGCTGACACCGCGCTGACGCACGAACTCGTCGATACCGATAAAGCTGGCAAAGCGCGCTGTCTGCTGGCCGATCGGCAACGCCGCCATCGCCTGCTGGTCCGCCGGTGTCATTTTCTGCGCTTTTTCAAACCAGTTGCTCTGATCAGCGAACAGTTGTTCGGAAAGCGGGAAAAACGGCCCCGGCCCGCCGCAGCGCGCCAGCAACGTCGCGGCCATATCCATCGGATCGCGGACATAGTTGCGCAGTTCATAAGACACTTTGCCAGTCGAGATATATTTCGTCTTCAAAGGTTCCGACGCACTTTCGGAAAATTCGGCACAGTGCGAGCAACTCATCGATGCATATTCAACCACTTTGATCGGTGCGTTCGGATTGCCCATCTGCATCCCGCCATCAGCTGTTTCCACAACTGTCGTCGCCCATTCGGTTCCTGCCGGCGCCTTGATAGCGACAACGGGGCCGCTTGCTTTCGGCGTGTCGCTGGCATTCTGACCACAGGCGGCCAGCAAAACGAGCGGAAGAACAAAGGCAATTGATTTCATCATGCGCATCCTATTTTGCGGCCAGTGCCGCGCGTAATTTGGGTTCGATGTCCGCCCACCGCGACGGACCCGTGTTGCGACCATTGATAAGAAATGACGGCGTCCCCTGCAACTTGCGCACTTCCCACGCTTCCTTGGCCATCGCGAGGACAATATCCTGTTCGGCCTTGCTGGTCAGGCAGGCATTGGCCGTTGCCGCCGGAACGCCGCGCGAAGCCATGAACGCGGTCATCCCCGATCCCTGTGCCATGCCCGTAAGCGCGTCGTTGATCGGCGCATTTTCAGGAAGCGTATTGCTTGCTTCGAACGCCTGCGCTTTCGCCATCAGCGCTTCCTGCGCGCCAAACAGCGCTTCGTTCTGCGCGACAAACTTCCCCGGCCCGCCACACCGCGCGAGCAAAGCAGCCGCAAAATCATAACGGTCACGGACGGCATTGCGGAACTCGACCACGACTTTGCCCTTGGCGATATAGGTCGTCTTGAGCGGCCCCGACGCTTCACCAACGAACTGCGCACAATGGTTGCACGAATAGCTGAGATATTCGACCAGCCGGACTTTCGCCTTGGGATTGCCGATCACATAAGCGCCATTGGCGCCGCGCGTCACTGTCTTGGTCCAGTCGACCGGCGCGGCGCCAACCGTGGCGAACGCGACCAAGGCAATCAAAATCTTCTTCACGAAATTTTCCCCATAATCGGCACCCCGATACTCGGCTGCGTTGCCGCTGCCACGCCGCGCGCCAATGATTCGAGCACTGCCTTTAATTCCGGATCGGCGACCGTGCGCAATGATTCGCCCAGTTCGACCGGGATCGCCACCTGCACCAGCGGCGCGGGCCGCGCCTTGGGTGGAATAATCTCACCCTGCCGGATCGTGACTTTGGCAATCGCGGCATAGCCGAAAAAGCGGTTCACCCGTTCGATGATTGTCGGCCCGACATGCTGCATCATCGGCGCATGCGCGCCCGCCACGGCCAGCGTCAGAACGCCATCCGCGCGCTTGCCCGGCGGAAAGCGGATCGATTCAGGCGCGGAAATAAGGGCATAGCGCGCACCGACAATCTCGGCCCAGCGGCTTACAACAGAAGATTGCACAAAGCCGAAGCGGCGAAATGCCACGCGACCGACGTCGGGCACGATCTCCGAAACGCTGCGCGCACGGCCGCCGCGCGGGCGTTCTGGCGGCGATTCGGATTTGGGCGGTTTCGACATGCTCGCTTCTCTGCCACAAGCCGCCCATGCGCGTCGATACTCCTTTGCTGAAATGGTATGACGCCAATGCCCGCACCCTGCCGTGGCGCGCCCCGCCGGGATCGCCACTGCCGGACCCTTACCGCGTCTGGCTGTCCGAAATCATGCTCCAGCAAACAACGGTGGCGACGGTCAAACCCTATTTCGAGGCGTTCACGACGCGCTGGCCGACGGTCGAGGCATTGGCCGCAGCCGATGACTACGATGTCATGTCGGCATGGGCGGGCCTCGGCTATTATGCCCGCGCCCGAAATCTGCTGGCTTGCGCGCGCGTTGTAGACGGGCAATTCCCCGACACCGAAGCCGAGCTGCGCAAACTCCCCGGCATCGGCCAATATACTGCGGCGGCCGTCGCCAGCATGGCATTCGGTCAGCGTGCAGTCGTCGTCGATGGCAATGTCGAGCGCGTGGTCTCGCGGCTGTTCGCTGTCGAAACCCCACTCCCCGCTGCCAAATCCGAACTCTATCGCCTGACCGACAGCATCACGCCCGCCACGCGCGCCGGTGATTTTGCCCAAGCCATGATGGATTTGGGCAGCAGCATCTGCACCCCGCGCAATCCGAAATGCCTGATTTGTCCGCTCCAGAAACTATGCACCGCAAAGCACCCCGAAACCTACCCGCGCAAAACCGCAAAACCCGATAAGCCTGACCGCAATGGCATAGCCCTGTGGATCGAAAAGGATGGCCACGTCTGGCTCGTCCGCCGTCCTGACAAGGGCTTGCTCGGCGGCATGCGCGCGCTGCCCGGTGGCGGCTGGGACGGCACAGATCGTCCCGAAACGGGACAATTGCTCGGTATCGTCACGCATGGCTTCACTCATTTCAACCTGACGCTCGCCGTGCATAAAAGCAGTTGCGCATTGCAACCGGGCGGGGAATGGTGGCCCGTGGACCGGATCAGCGATGCCGGCCTGCCGACGATATTCGCAAAGGCCGCAAAGCTGGCCATCAGGGAGACAATGCATGTTCGACACGCCGCAGCTTGACCGCCGACAATTGTTTGGAACCGGCGCCGGGCTGCTCGCCTTCACCGCGCTCCCCGCCTACGCCCGGCGCGGGCGGTTCAACAATCTCGGCTGGAACAAAGTTCAGGCGATGCTCGACGCCTATGTCGCTGATGACCGGCTGCCCGGCGCTGTCGGCGCGGTCGCGCGCGGCACTGACGATGCCAGCTTCCTCTTTTCGGGGAAGATCGCCCGCAGCGAAACCCGCGCGATGGACGCCGACAGCTTGTTCCGCATCTATTCGATGACCAAGCCGATTACCGGCATGGCCGCCATGATGCTGATCGAGGATGGCAAGCTCGGCCTTGACCAAAATATCGCCGATTTCATGCCCGCTTTCAAAAACCCGATGGTGCTCATCGATCCGCTGAAAAGCCTCGACGCGCGGCCCGCAACCGCGCCCATTACCGTCCGAAACCTCCTCACGCACACGGCGGGCCTTGGCTATAACATCATTACAAAGGGGCCTTTGCTCGACGCGTATAACCGCCTCGGCATTACGCCCGGTCAGGTCAGCCGCAAACTCCTGCCGGGCTTCAAACCGGTCACAACCGCGCCCGGCCTCACCGAATTTGCCGACCGTCTTGCAACCCTGCCGCTGATCGCCGAACCCGGCAGCAAATGGAGCTATTCGGTCAGCCTCGATTTGCTTGGTCGCGTGATCGAAGTCGCCAGCGGCATGTCGTTCGACGCCTTCCTGAAGAAACGCATTTTCGAGCCTCTCGGCATGACAAGCACTTATTTTCAGGTGCCCGCTTCCGAAATCCCGCGCTTCACGACCAATTACGGCGTGTCGCCGATGGGCAAATTCCCGATAGATCCGGGCAAGGACAGCATCTATCTCGACAAGCCCGCTTTTCCTTTCGGCGGCGCAGGCCTTGTCAGCAGCGC
>JAYUQI010000129.1:0-10573 GCA_043756805.1 Sphingomonas sp. | reverse complement strand
ATGCCGAGATCTTCGGGCATGTTGACGACGATGCGGTTGTCGCGCTTGCCGATCAGCGGCGACGCGGTGGCCATCACTTCGCTGATCAACGACGCGATTTCGACGGGTTGCGAGACGAGTTCGATGCGGTTCGCCTCGATCGAATTCAGATCGATCACATCGTCGACGAGTGCAAGCAGATGACGTCCCGCTGTATGTATACGGTCGAGGTCTTCCATCTTGCGCCCCGCGTTGGCACGCTCTTCAAAATTCTCGCGCAGCATTTCAGTGTAGCCAATCACCGCGTTCAAGGGTGTCCGCAATTCATGGCTCATCTTGGCAAGGAAAATCGACTTGCGCTTGCTCGCACGTTCGGCCGCTTCCATCGCCTCGCGAAGTGCGACAAGCTTGCCGCGCTGTTCGATAGCTTCCTGTTCGACCTGAACGCTGATGCGCATCACGGTTTCGTAGTAAAGCGTCAGCATCGTCATATAGGCCAGCGCCGCGACGATCGAGAGCAATGTCGCATATTTCAGGCTCTCGATCGGCAGGATCGTCGGGAACGCGCCAAACCACATGCGAATGCCGAAAAAGCCGATAAGCTGAACGACGACGCCGACCAGAACATGCTTGATAGTGTCCGCAAGGTAGAAAAAGCCCAGGACCATGGCGATCAGGAACCACGGCAGAAACGGCGAACTGATCCCGCCGAAGAAAAACGAACCGAAAAGACTGAGGCAGACAAGCATCTGGACGCTGCTGATGGCAGCAATCCGCAGGCTTCCCCAGCAGCGTAGTATGAAGGGGATCGAAAAGAAGCTCGCCACCATAATCTCGGTGACCCAAAACTGCCAATTGTCGCCGCCGGTTTCCATCCACAGGAAATAGGTCACTGAATGACCCATCAGCGGGCCAAGCAGATGCAGCAGCACGAACGTGCGCGCCATCAGCCGATCCGATTCGGTCTCGCGGATGGCGGTCGGAATAAACCAGTCGATGATATTGTAGAATGCCCGGTTCATTGCGGTCCCTTTGTCGCAACGATCCCGCTAGGCGGAAAGGTTTAACAATCCGCAAAGGATGACAGCCTTTACGCCGCATTAAGAGCTTTCGGGCATAGCGCAGTTTGCGCGGTGTATTGCGCAGGGCGTCATTGTCATGACGTGGGATGGGGATTTGCATATAATGACCATGAAATTGGGGCTGATGAAAAAGTTCAGCCTGAGCGACTTGCTCGACTATTTCATTCCCCCCGATATGCAGGTGAATCCTGAAGCCCATCGCCGTGCCCGCATGTTCATGCTCAGCCATGTCTTCGGGCCCGTCATCGGCAGTTCGCTGCCGCTCTATCTCGTAATCATGGGCATATCGCGTGATTATCGCGCGGCCGTATTTTTCTTTTCAATCCTGGCTTTCTGGCTCTATCCGTTCGTGCTGCGCTGGACGGGACGGTATCAGACCCTCGCGCTGATTTCGGTTCAGAACCTGATTTTTTGCGTGTTGTGGGCCTGCTATTCGTTCGGCGCGATGGGATCGCCGTTCGTGCCGTGGATCCTGCTGTTTCCGCTGCTCGCCTTTTTGTATCTCCCGCCGACCGGCTGGGTACGAAACGTGCTGCTTGCCCAGATTTTCGGCAGCCTGGGTATTTTCCTGGCGATGGTTGTCAACGACTACGACTTTCCGCACGTCAATCTTGAACACCTGCAAGTAATCGGCATGATTTCGATGGCAGCGGTTGCCTTCTATTTCGCGATGATGTCACTCTATTTTGCGAAGATGTTTCACGAACAGCGCGAATTTTCACGTGAACTCAACAGTCTGGTCTCAACCTCGGACAATGTCCGCAATCTGACCGCTGCCGCAAACCAGGCAAGTGCGGCAAAAGCGGATTTCGTGGCCAGCATGAGCCACGAACTGCGCACCCCACTCAACGCGATCATCGGCTATAGCCAACTACTCCTCGAAGAAGCACTCGATGAAGACGACCGCGAGTCGGTTGCCGACCTGGGGCATGTAAACAAGGCGGGATCGGCTCTGCTGCGCCTGATCGACGATATTCTCGACTATTCGCGCATCGAAGCCGGCAAGATGCCCGTCAACGCCAGCTACAGTTCAGTCACCGAAAATCTGCCGCGATGGGCACCGAAGCTTGACGCAGCACTCGGCAGCCGCGGCTATTCACTTGTCATTGTGCCTGGCCAAGGCGCCGACTTTGTCTTCAGCACGGACTGGGACGCGCTCGGCGGCGCACTGCGCCATCTTGCGACGGGTATTGCGGCGCGCACCAGCGGAACGCACGCACTGACATTATCGATCGAACCCAATGGCCTGGGCGGCGTAACGATGGCATTGACCGAAGACAAATCCACCGTGACGATAATTCCCCAGACAAGCGTCCACGAAACATTCGACCATCATGATGACACGTCGCCCACCAAATATGGCGGCACGGGCATCGAAATCGCGCTCGCACACAAATTCGCCCAGCTGATCGATGGCGTCATAAAGCCCGGCCATCAACTCGACGGCCGCGCCGCCAACTTGCTCATCATTCCCGATCTTTCGGCGCGCACGATTGAATTTAGCAAAGCAGCTTAACCGACTGCAAACGATTGCGAATTACAGGCTATCATCATGACCAAGATTTTAATCGTCGAAGATAACGAAATGAACCGCGACATGCTGCGGCGTCGACTGGAGCGCAACGCCTATGAGGTGATCTGCGCGGTCGACGGTCCCGAAGGAATCGCAATGGCGCGTGCCGAACAGCCCGACATCATTCTGATGGATGTGGCGCTTGGCGACATGGACGGCTGGGAAGCGACAACGGCGCTGCGCGGTGATCCTGTGACGGCCAATATTCCGGTCATTGCGCTCACCGCACATGCGCTTGAAAGTGACCGGCTGAAAAGTATCCAGATCGGCTGTGTGGATTTTGAGACGAAACCAGTTTCGCTCCCGCATCTCCTTGAGAAAATCGAGAAACATAAACGCAATTAACCATTGTCGATGACCAGATTGATACACTCGTCTGGTACGGCACACTAAGGACAAATGTAGCGTTAACGGGACATCTATCATGGTTGAAGAGACAAGCAGCACCGGCGCGGGCGTCGATGCGCTGGGGGGCAGCATGCGCGATTTCCGGTATCTTCCGGGCAGCAATATTCTAGACCGGGTCGATGCCTTTTATGACTGGCAGCAGGCGCGCCGCGCGGTCGGCGTCTGGCCGCTGGGTCGTTCGACCGAAAATGGCGCGCGCAGCCGGTGCAGCGCGCGGACTGACGAAGGCGCCTTGTTTGAAGGCGTGAACTTCGCAAGTCAGGATTATCTGAGCCTCGCCTCGCATCCCGCGATTGTCGATACGGCGTGCGACGTCATGCGATCGTTCGGCGTTCACAGTGCCGGATCACCCGCGTTGGTTGGCAACACCTCGCTGTCGATAAAGCTCGAACAGACAATCGCTGATTTTCTCGAGACCGATCATGTCGCGCTGTTCCCGACCGGCTGGGCCGCTGGCTTCGGCGTGATCAAGGGGCTGGTCCGCCCCAGCGACCATATCGTGATGGACGCGCTCAGCCACGCCTGCCTTCAGGAAGGTGCGCAGGCCGCAACGCGCAACATCCATCTGTTCCGCCACAACCAGGTTGATGCTGTCCGCGAGAAGCTCGCCAAAATCCGCGCGGCCGATACCGAGAACGGCATATTACTTGTCACCGAAAGCCTGTTCTCGATGGATTCGGACACGCCCGACATCGAAGCCCTGCAGACTCTGTGCCATGAGTTCGGCGCGACGCTGGTTGTCGACGTCGCACATGACCTCGGCAATCTCGGCCCTACGGGTCGCGGGCTGATCGAAGTTCAGGGCATGCTTGGCAAAGTCGACGTCGTCATGGGCAGCTTTTCAAAGACCTTTGCCTCGAACGGCGGCTTCGTTGCCTCGCGCAAGCGCAGCGTGAAGGAATATCTGCGCTATTACAGCTCGCCGAACACGTTTTCGAACGCCATGTCGCCCGCCAACGCAGCGATCGTAACGCATGCCTTCGAAATCGTGAAGTCTGACGAAGGCGCGGAACTGCGCAACAAGATGATGACCAACGTCATGCTGCTGCGCAACTTGCTTCAGGGTTGTGGTCTCGACGTTTATGGCGATCCGTCGGCCATCGTCTGCGTCAAGATGGGCACCGAGGCGCTCGCGCGTCTGGTCAGCCGTCGTCTGCCCGCGATGGGCATGCTCGCAAACCTCGTCGAGTTTCCAGCGGTGCCAAAAGGTCAGGCGCGGTTCCGCCTGCAAGTCATGGCCAACCACAGCCAGCACGATATTCTCGATGCGGTCCACCGCCTGTCGACGACCGCTGCCGATGGTGCCGAAGAAGAGCTGGCCTTGATTGAAGGGCGGACGACGCTTGCCAATCTCGACCGCGACTTTCCGTTGCCCAGCATGGAACGCAAAACGTCTGCGGCCCTCGATAGGCTTGCCCCGGCCAGCAGCGATGCTGGCAAGGCTTTAGTCAAGAACCCACGCTCAATCGCCGCTTAGCGTCGTTTACACGGCCTTAACCAAGGGCCGCTACGACAGACGCATAGTGAAAGGTGTCTAATGATTTATCGATCTGCGATCATGACTGTTGCAAGTGTTTTGGCGAGCATCGGAGCCGTGCCTGCGTTGGCGCAGGACGCCGGCGACAGCTTCGTCAAGGTTGCGGCATCGCGCACCAAACTTGTCGACAAGGGCGAAGTCCGCACCAACGGCGTGCTCGACCCCCTTGCCGATTATGAAACGCGACAGGCCTTTCACGGCACCGTGACAGTCGGGCAATTCATCCTTGATAAACTTGCCGTCGAAGCCTCGATCACGACACCGCTGACGACCAACAACATTCCCGCCGGATCGCTGGCGGGCGTGCCCAACCTTGGCGATGACGAATTTGTCCTGCTGACGATCGGCGGATCGTTTCACCCGTTCAAGGGACAGATCTCGCCCTATGTCGGCGGCGGTTTGCAGGTTCAGATCACGACGCAGGAGCGCGACGGTCTGGCCAACGGGCTCAACGTTCCCAATGGGCACGGCCCCTATGTTCAGGGCGGCATCAATTTCAATCTGAACGACCGCGTCGGCATTTTCGCCGATGTGCGCAAGGCGTTTTACCACACCAATGCGACCGGCCTGCTCGCCGGAGCCCAGGTGAATGCAAAGGCTGTGCTTGATCCACTCACGGTCCAGATCGGCGGCATCGCGCGCTTTGGCCGTGGATCAGGCGGATCGGCACCGATCACCCGCGACACGACCAAGTGGACCGTGCGTGCGGGGCTTTCGAGCCTGCGCCTGTCGGACGAAGTGCACCTGAATGTCGGTGGCGCGCCCTTCCCCGGCGCCCAGTTGTCGACGTTCGAACATGCCACACCGTCAGTGCAGATCAGCCGGTTCCTGACCGATCATATCGCGGTTAACGCAACGCTTGGCCTGCCGCCCAAGATCGACATTTACGGGGGCAAATCGATCGGCATTTTGCCCGATGGCAACGGCGGATTTACCGGCAAGCTCGGCGAAATTACCTATGGCCCGACCGCGTTTACGCTCCAGTATCATTTCACCCGCGAAGGGCGCGTGCGCCCCTATGTCGGCGTCGGCGCCAGTTACATGATCACGTTTGCGACGAAGGACGGCGCGTTTCAGGACCTCAAAGTCGGCGACGATCTGGCCCCGGCGTTTGAAGTCGGCACCGACCTGATGGTCAGCAACAAGATGGGCCTGTTCATCGATGTCAAAAAGGCACTTCTGCGCCCGACGTCCTATGGCAAGTTCCAGGGCGCGGACGTCGTCGGCAAGACGCGGCTTGACCCGTGGGTTTTCAGCGGCGGCCTCGCCGTCCATTTTTAGCACGGCTGTCAGACAAAGGATCGTTGCCTTGGGAATGCCCGCTTACAAGCCCGAAAACTTCGGTTCGCGGCCCGAACGCTGGGAATGCAACGCCGATGTCATGGTCAATGACGATTGCGGGCGTGAACTGACCGGCAAGGTGGCAAACATTTCCGACGGTGGCTTCATGGCCGAATGCGAGGAAAAAGTGCGCATCGGATCGATTGTCGAGGTTGACCTGCCCGGCCGCGGCCTTGTCCGCGCCGAAGTGCGCTGGGTGCTCGGCTGGCGCTTTGGCGCGAAGATAATCACCGACGAAGCCTGAACGCTGGCGGCAAACGCCGGGCCGCTTTAGAGTCGCGGCGTGCTGATCCTGTTCAACAAGCCTTATGGCGTTCTGCCGCAATTTACTGACGATGCGGGGCGGCCGACGCTGTCCGATTATATCGATGTGCCGGGCGTGTATCCGGCGGGGCGGCTCGACATGGATAGCGAGGGGCTGATGCTGCTGACCGACGATGGCAGCTTGCAGGCGCGGATAGCGGACCCGAAATTCAAGATGGCCAAGACCTATCTCGTGCAGGTCGAAGGCGATGTCGGGGCGGAAGCGCTCGCGGCGTTATGCGCGGGGGTGCGGCTGAAGGACGGGATGACGCTGCCTGCCGAGGCGGAGCGCATTGCGGACCCGATGCTCTGGCCGCGCGACCCGCCGATCCGCGTGCGGCAAAGCATTCCCGATTGCTGGGTGCGGCTCACGATCCGCGAAGGGCGCAACCGGCAAGTGCGGCGGATGACGGCAGCAGTCGGGCATCCGACGCTGCGGCTGGTGCGCTGGGCGGTTGGGGACTGGACGGCCGAGGGGTTAGCGCTGGGGGCGTGGCGGGAGGGGTGAGGCACGCGAAGTTCTCGAAGTTCTCACTATGAGTGCGCCGCGCGAAGGTTACACGATGCGTGCGGTGAAATGTCGACGATCTGTTGTTAATTGGCGATAAGATGTGCGGACGCTGCGCGGCGACGGCGTGGGGGTTCGGGAAATTAAAAGAGCCGGTGATCCGACTCAGCTAGCATGGGTGCTGGGCTGTAGGACAGGGGTTTGTCGATGGCGGGTTTGTTGGGGGGAGCTGACTGTCCGCTATCGACTGCTGCGATGGGCAAAACCGACATGCAGTTAGTCACAATCAGATAGTGGCAGAGCTCCGAGTCCCTGCGGGATTTCACGGATGTGCCACCTAGTCGATAGCTTTTTTACAACGGCATCGGCGAATGGCTTGGCGGTTTCGAGCCGGTCTCCGTTGAATCCTATTGCGATCTGGCGGGCGGGCAGGCCGAGATTGCCGGCTCCGAAGCTGAATTCGACGCCTCGTTCCGCACCGATGTTAACGGCACGATCATTCACGGGCACGTTCTTGTTATCGGATGCCAAGGATCGCAACTCATCACCGGTTTGACCGCTTCGGTCAGTGAATTCCATACGGTACTCTTGCGCTATTTCGTTCATGAAGCCTGTAAAGGCAGGAATCTCTTCTACTCCGGCTAGGCAAAACTGAACTATTCTGAATGGGTGTTTTCCTTCGGAGCATCCCACAACACCACTCGCCACAACCGCGAGCAAAACTAAACGACATGCGATAGCTGATCCCATTTTTTGCCCCCCTCTTGATGTCCGCTTTTGAGCATAGCCAATAAATCCGGGAATGTCGGCAATGTTGTCGTCACCAGCCATTCCCCTCGTCGTCGCCCCGCACGTGATGTGTGGTTTGGCTTTTCTGCGGCGCTTTCAACGAAGGCTAGCCTAGCCCCGTGTCGAGCACGGGGCGACGTGGGTTGGGTCAATCCTCGGGATCGAACGCCACGGCCCCCTGATTGAACAGCCGATTGAGAAGCGCCATTGTTGCTTCAGACTCAGTCTGCGGTGGCGAAACGACAAACCGTTCCCCCGCACATAGCATCTCCGCAAACGCCGCCACTTCCCCCGCGCATTCAAACGCCTCCCCATCGACAAACAGCAACACCCCCGCCCCCTGTCGCACGAAGGAAAAGCGGCTCGCGGGATTGCGGTGCAGTGCCTCTCCGGCCGCCAGCCGCGTGCGGAGTGCTTCGACGGTAACCGCCTCTTCGGGTGCCCAGTCGATGTCGGGATATTTGGGCGTGCTGTTATAGCTGCCGAACCAGTGGGCGAAGGCAGCGGGGTCGGCGAGTTTTTCCATCACCATACCGTGCAGGCGGGCCAGCGCTGCGCCGGTGATTTCGCCGGGGTTGGGCTGGGCGGCTAACCCGGCGTCGGCATAACGGTCGTCATCGGACAGGTCGCTCAGCACATCGTCGACATAATGCGCGATCAATTCGCTGCGGCTCGGCGCGCGGAAGCCGACTGAATAGGTCATGCAATCATCGCCGGCCGCGACGCCGTTATGCGCGAAACGCGGGGGGACATAGAGCATGTCGCCGGGTTCGAGCAGCCATTCATCGGTGGCCTCGAAGGTTGCGAGCAGGCGCAGATCGTCGTGCGGGAGGAGTTCGGTGTCGTCATCACACAGCGCACCGACTTGCCAGCGCCGCGTGCCGAGACCCTGGACGAGAAACACATCATATTGATCGAAATGTGGCCCCACACCGCCGCCGTCGCTGGCATAGCTGACCATGACATCGTCGATCCGCCAGTTCGGGATGAAGCGGAACGGCGCGATGAGCGCGGCGACTTCGGGAACATGATGGTCGACGGCCTGGACAAGCAGCGTCCACGGCGCCTTGCCGAGCTTGCCGAAGCGCGTTTCGGGGATGGGGCCGGGTTCGACTTTCCAGGCGTCGCGCGCTTGCTTGATGAGGCGCGATTCGACGTGATCCTCACAAGCGAGACCCGCCAGTTCGTCGGGATCGAGCGGGTTCTGCCACGCGGTCCAGGGATTGCGGATCAGCAGCGGTTTGCGTTGCCAATGGTCGCGCAGGAACGTGTCGATGTCGAAGTTTTTGAAGTCCATCGGCTGACCATAGCCGCCCCGACCCGGTATCACTAAGGATATGCGCATGGCGGCCCGCATCAAAATCTATTTCGATGGCGGGTGCAGGCCCAATCCCGGCGCGATGGAGATTGCCGTCGTCGTGCGCGGCGTGGCGCATATCGATCATGGCATCGGGCACGGCACGGGGATGGATGCCGAGTGGCTGGCGCTGATCGCGGCGCTGCGCATCGGGCAATCACTGGGCGGGGCGGACTATATATTGCTGGGCGATGCGGCGGCCGTGATCCATCAGGCGACGGGGTGGGCAAAATGCCGGGGCGGCATGGTTCGCCATCTCGAGGCGTTTCGCGCGCTGGCAGGATCGGGCGACGTCCCCCGCATCCGCTATATCAAGCGTGCGCAGAATCTGGCGGGGATTGCGCTGGCGCGGGGGCATGCGCGGTGACGTTGCTCTACAGCTTTCGCCGCTGCCCCTATGCGATGCGCGCGCGGATGGCGCTTTTGGTCAGCGGGGCGACGTTTGACATCCATGAAGTGCGGCTGTCGGACAAGCCCGCCGCGTTGCTTGCGGCTTCTTCGAAGGGGACAGTGCCGGTGCTTGTCCTGCGCGACGGGACCGTGATCGACGAAAGTATCGACCTCATGCGCTGGGCCTTGCAGCGGCATGATCCCGAAGACTGGCTGGCGGGGGAGGATGCGGCGCTGATCGCGATGTTCGATGGCGCATTCAAGCATCATCTGGATGCGTATAAATATGGCGACGATCCGTTGGCGGAACGGGCGGCGGGACTGGCGATGTTGGAGCCGCTCGAAGGCCGGTTGGTGGGTGCGGCTAATTTATGTGGTGAGGCGCGCGCGATGACCGACATCGCAATCATGCCGTTTGTCCGCCAGTTCGCGATGGTCGACCGCGCGTGGTTCGATGCACTGCCGCTGCCGCGGGTTCAGGACTGGCTGGCGCGGCACATGGCCTCGCCGCTGTTCATCGCGGCAATGGCAAAGGATCAGCTGGTCTCGAGCACGAAAATCTCGCCATCATAATCGACGATGTAGAGATTGCTGGCCTGATCGAGGCCAAAGCTCGAGATGTTGTTGATCGTGCCCGTCAATGGCGTGAATGCTGTGCGCCGCGCGGTGAATCCTGACGAGGCGAGCGTTTGCCCCTGCGTCAATGACGACGCCGCGACCGACCAGATATTGCCGTTGACGAAATCACCGAAGATGTATTGCCCGAACAAGGACGTGACCGGGCCGCGATAGACATAACCGCCGGTAATCGAGTCGCCCTGCAACGCGCCCGATCCGTGGCCATATTCGGTGACAGGCGCGGTGAAAGCGGCACTGTTGGCACCGCCCAAATAAGCCGCTGTACCTTCGCGACGGTTCCAGCCGAAATTCAACCCGGTCGCGCCTGACGGCACCAGATTGACTTCCTCGATCGCGCCCTGCCCCACGTCGCCGATGTAGAGATTGCCTGTCGTCCGGTCGAAACCCGCGCGGAAGGGATTGCGCAGGCCAAGCATCCAGACTTCGGGCGCGCCGCCACTGGTCGCATAGGGATTGGTTGCGGGGATGGCATAATCGCGCTGGGCATCGGCAGGATAGCTGTCGCGCGAGGGATCAATGCGCAGGATCTTGCCGATGCAGACAGATCAACGTCACGCCCGCGACTTCGGCGAGCGGCGCGAGTTCCGCCAGCGAGACCGAGCGGAAGGCGTCGCGTTTGTATTTCGGGTTCCCTTGCCAGGCGATGCCGACTCGCAGCCCCTTCAGG
>JAYUQI010000128.1:0-10603 GCA_043756805.1 Sphingomonas sp. | reverse complement strand
ATCGAGCGCATTGGTCGATTGACGTTCAATCAACTCGAACAACTCTTCCGCTGCCTCGACATTGCATTAGGACGCTGACTTTATGACCAAAGCCTATGACGCCATCATTATCGGCGGGGGACACAACGGGCTGGTCTGCGCTTTTTATCTGGCGAAGGCTGGGCTGAAAGTGCGCATTCTTGAAAAGCGCGACGTCATTGGCGGGGCATGCGTTACGGAAGAATTTCACCCGGGTTTCCGCAACTCGACCGCGAGTTACACCGTCAGCCTGCTGCGGCCCAAGGTGATCAAGGACATGCGGCTGCATGAACGCGGCTGGCGGATCATCGAGCGGACGATTTCGAATTTTTTCCCGTTCGAGAATGATTATCTGAAACTGGGCGGCGGGACGGAGCGGACGCAGGCGGAGTTTGCGCGCTTTTCGGCGAAGGATGCGGCGACGTTTCCGGCTTACGAGGAAGCATTGGAGCGCGTTGCCGAAGTATTGCGCGGGATTTCGCTGAAAACCCCGCCCAATGCCGGGGGCGGCGTGCGCGCGTTGCTGGCGGCGGCGTCGCAGGGGCGCAGTGTGGCGGGATTGGACATTGAAGCACAGCGCGATGTGCTCGACCTGTTCGTCAAGTCGGCGCGCGATTTCCTTGACGGCTGGTATGAAAGCGACGCGGTGAAAGCGGCGTTCGGCTTCGATGCGGTCGTCGGCAATTATGCGTCGCCCGACACGCCGGGGTCGGCTTACGTCCTGCTCCACCATGTCTTCGGCGAGATCAATGGCAAGAAAGGCATGTGGGGCCACAGCGTCGGCGGTATGGGCGCGATCACGCAATATATGGCCGAGGCGTGCGTCGAGGCGGGCGTCGAGATCAGCCTTGAGGCACCGGTGGCGCAAGTGCTGGTCGATGGGGTGAAGGTCGCTGGGGTCCGACTCGAGAGTGGCGATGAAATCGCGTGCGCGACCATTGTGTCGAATGTCGGGCCATCGTTATTGTTCAAGCAATTGGTGGCGGCGAACGATCAACCGCCCGCGTTCAAAAAGCGGATCGACCAGTGGAAGACGGGATCGGGCACCTTCCGGATGAATGTCGCGCTGTCCGAGCTGCCGAGTTTCAGCGTGTTGCCGGGCAAGGAAAAGGCCGAGCATCATACCTGTGGCATCATCATTGCGCCGACGCTCGATTATATGGATCAGGCCTATACCGACGCCAGGGCGTTTGGCTGGTCAAAGGCGCCGATTATCGAAATGAAATTGCCGACGACAGTCGACGATAGCCTCGCACCGCCGGGACAGCATATCGCCAGCCTGTTTTGCCAGCAGTTCGAGCCGCGATTGTCAGGCGACCGCACGTGGGACGATGTGCGCGAGGAAGTGGCGGATCACATCATCGATACCGTCACGCAACATGCGCCCAATTTCAAAGCGAGCGTGATTGCGCGGCAGATCCATTCGCCGCTTGATCTCGAACGCAAGTTCGGCCTGATCGGGGGGGATATATTCCACGGGCATATGTCACTCGATCAGCTTTACAGTGCGCGACCGATGCTGGGGCATGGCGATTACCGGATGCCGATTTCGGGCCTGTATATGTGCGGATCGGGCACGCATCCGGGGGGCGGCGTGACCGGCGCGCCGGGGCATAATGCGGCGCACGAGATATTGAAGGACCGCAGCGTCCTGGGGCGGCTGTTCGGGCGCCGGTAACGGCCGCAGATTTTCGATTGAGATTGTTCGATAGTTATGTAGTCTGTTATGAAACGGATGTCAGGGAACAGGGCGCATTGATATGAAGATTTTGACTGTTATGCGCGTGTTCGCGTTCATTCTGTTTTTGTTCATTCCGTCGATTGCAGTGCTTTCGTTTGCGGGCTTTGTGCTGAACAGCACTTATTGGTTCAAATGGCTGGGGCTGCCGGTTTTGTTCGCCAACGGGGCCATCCTGTTCGTGCAGCCGATCAGGAGCCTGATCGGGCTTCAGCTGACGAAGATGGGACAGGCGAAGTAGCTCTTCGCCGCATCCAAAAATACATCGGCAACGCAGTGAGCATTAGGACAAGGCTGAGCCCACTCGCGTCGATCCCTGCGCCCCATAGCGTCCAGAGCGCATAGAGCCCCCCGACCACGGCAAGCGCTTTGGCGATGCCAAGGCGCAGGGCGGACGCGGCGAGCGCGAGGTAAAGCCAGAGCGTTGCCGAGGTCGAAAGCAGCGCCATGAAGCCGAAAAGGCTGCCCAATGATTTGCTCGAATTGAACAGGACGAGCGCGCAGGCGAACAGGCTGGAGATGATTTGCATCCGCACGGGCGTTCCGACGGCGTTGGTTTTGCCGAACCAATCCGGCAGCAAGCCCTTTCGCGCCATTGTGAGCGGTATCTCCCCCTGGATCAGGACGAACCCATTCATGGCGCCGATAGCGCTGATCGCGGCGAAGGCGGCAACGGCGAGCGCGGCGTCACGCGACCAATAGGTTTCGATAAAGAGCGAGAACGGCGCATTCGACGCAGCAAGCGTGGCCCGCGGAAGCGTCAGCAAGATGCCCGAGCAGACAATGATGTAGATGATCCCGGTCAATGCAGTGCCGATGACCGTCGCGCGGCCGACGTTGATTTCGGGACGGTCGATCTTGTCGGTGGCAAGGCCGACAGCTTCGAAGCCGACAAGTGCCCAGAGCGTCAGGCTGGCCGCCGTCGTAATCGCCGCGAGGTTAAGGCCGTCGGCAGGGAATTGCGTGACCGGCATGTTGCCCTTTGCCCCGAGGACAGCGAGGATGACGACAACGGCCACCAACGGCATCAGTTTCAGGATTGTCGTGAGCAGTTGAAACCCACCCGAGGCGCGCGCGCCGCGCAGGTTGAGGAGCGTGATGACGCCAATGATGGCCAGATTGGCGAGCGCGGCGAGCGTGCGCGACGTGGCCAGCGCGGGGACGAAAATGCTGAAATAGCTGGTCGCCGCGATCGCCAATGTTGCGACGGCGGTCCAGTAAGAAACCCATGTGCTCCAGCCGATCAAGGTCGCCGCAAACGGGCCGAACATGTGGCTTACGATCCCGATCGGGCCGCCTGCTGTGGGCAGGGCGCGCGTCAGACAGCTGATGACCACCGCCAGCATCAGCGCGCCCGATATGGTTATTGCCCATGCGACGACGCTGTTCCAGCCGAACGGCGCGAGTTGCGCGGGGAGCAGGAACACGCCCGATCCCACCATGGAGCCAACGACCAGAGCGGTCGCCATGGGGAGGCCGAGTTTGCGGGGGCCGTCTGTGTCGCCCCCGCTCACTTGATCAGAATTTCGCGCCTAATCTGAGGCCGAAGGTTCGCGGCGTCACGACGTTGACGTAAACCCGCGTGCAGACGCTGCACGACGTTCCGCGCGAAATCTGGGCGCGCTCGTCGAACGCATTGGCGACGAAGAGTTCGGTCGTGAAATTGCCGAAATCGAGCCCGGCGGCAAAGTCTGCGGTGGTGTATCCCTGAATCCGCCCGAGAAGTGCGGCCGGATTGTAGAACTTGGTCGGGTCGGCAATCTGGAGCGGATCGGTTTGATCGTTGAGCGCGCCGATAAACGCTTTCTGGCGGACGTCGGATGCGGCCCCGCTTTGGTGCGCGACGACGGCTTGAAAATGGGCTTTCGACGTGCCCACAGCAAATTCATACCGCGCGCTGCCGCTGATCTTGAATTCGGGTGTAACGGGGAGGCGCGAACCCGCCGGTGTCTGGATATAATTGATCTGGCCGCCCGACCCCGGCAATGTGCAGGCATAAGTCGGATCGTTGATCGCGCAGAGATTCTGGCGCGTCTTGGCGTCGGTATAGGCCGCTGCCGCCGTCAATGTCAGGCCGGTGACCGGCACGAAGTTCAAATCGGCTTCGACACCGCGGATGCGCGCATCAGGGCCGTTCTGGATTTGCGTGAAGCTGTTCTGGCCAAGGAACGCGAACTGGAACGTTTTCCAGTCCTGTTGATAGACCGCGCCGTTGAAACGCAGCTTGCCATCGAGCCAGGTCGTTTTCCAGCCGAATTCATAATTGGTCAGGAAGTCGGACGCATAGGGGCCGACAGTCGCCCGGCGATTGATGCCGCCGGGACGGAAGCCGCGCGACCATGTTCCGTAGAACAGGTAATCGCGGCTCGGCTTCCATGTCAGGTTGAGCCGGTGCGTGAACCCCTGACCATCGGCCTGCTTGGGACGGACTTTCCCGGTGGCGGTATCGAAATCACCCAAATTTGTGCACGGCGCGGGTGCGATTGTTGCCGGCAGCAATGTGCCCGTCGGGTTGTCGCGCAAGATTTGACCGGTCGACGTGTAGCAGCCCGCCACACCCGTCCGCGAGGAACCGGCAGCGTTGAACGGCGTCCCGGCCGGATTGCGGCCGAAGCCGAAGAAACCGATCAGCGAATTGTCGTAGATGAACCCGCGACCCCCCGCCGTCAGCGTCAGTTGCGGGGTGATGTCGAAACTCGCCTCGCCGAAAATTGCGTAATCGCGATCGACGCGCTGCTGCTTGGTCAGCCACAATGTGCCGGGAAGGCCGTTGACCGAAACCTGTCCGCCAAGATTGGGCACGATGTAGCGCTCGTCGATGTCATTGGCCTGCCGCTGGTAAAACAGCCCGGCAACGACGCGGAAACGGTCTTCGGTCGGCGATGCGACGCGCAATTCCTGGCTCAGCTTGCGATATTTCGGGGTGCTCGTTGTGAATTGCCGTGAATCGATGGTCGCGCCGGTCGCATCCTGGAAATAGAAATAGCCCGCGACACCACCGACGCTTGCATAGAGGCTGTCATAAGCCTCGGCATAATCAGTGTAATCGCCCGTCGCGCTGATCTTGCGGTCGAGATAGGCGCCGGCATAGGTCAGGTCCCAGTTGCCGATTTTGCCTTCGATCGTCAGCGCCGCCTGCGCAAACCGGTCCTTCGATGAATCGGGGAAAAAACGCTGGACCTGAAGATCGCCAACCGATGGCTGGAAACCGAAAACGCCTTTATTGCGCTGTTCCTGATAGTAAACCGTTGGCGTGACCGTCCAATTGTCATCGAGATCGATCTGGAGCGCGGCGCGGCCACCATAGACATCGGAAGTATTGAAATCCTTTTTCACAAGCGCGGTGTTGGTCGCCGTGATCCCGCCGAGAAACGTTCGCGTGCCCAAGACGTTGTCGATGTAACCGGCATCGCGCTGATACCAGCCGACGACGCGCAGCGCGGCGTTGCTGCTCAACGGGAAGTTCAGCATCCCTTCCAATCGGCCGCCGACGCCGCCTTTTGCGACGGTGTTCACTTCGCCATCGACGCGGCCTTCAAACGCCGACGTCGAGGGCTTGTTGGTGATGATACGGATCGTGCCGGCTTCGCTCGATGCGCCGTAAAGCGTGCCCTGCGGCCCCGCGAGGCTTTCGACACGCGCAATGTCGTAAAAATGGATCGGCAATGTGCCGCCGATTGTCGTGACGGGCTGTTCGTCGAGATAAACGCCGACACTGGGCAGCGGGCCCGAGTGATTGCCATCGCCGCCCGATGCGACACCGCGCATGTAGATCCGCGTCGAGCCCGGCTGCGACGTCTGGATGCTGACGCTCGGCAGGAGCTGGACGACTTTGTCGACATTGGTGACGTTGAGCTGGTCGAGCTTCTGCGTCCCGATCGCAAGAATGCTCAGGGGCACGTTCTGCAGGCTTTCCGAACGTTTTTGCGCGGTGACGATGATTTCGTCGCCCGATGATGCGTCTTCGACAGGCGCTGTTTGCGCGAAGGCGGGCGACGCGATCAGCATCGTCGTGGTCAAAAGAGCGGCGGTAAGCGTGCGGCGCGACGTCATTGTGATCCCCATTTTTTGGTTCGCCACAGGCTTGTGGCTCAGGCAAGTCGGGGTCAACGCTTAAATGCTACAAGCAGAGAATTGCGTGTCGAGCCGTGGCAGATATGCCACTATTGCGGGGCAGCGGGATAGGTCGTCATTATGTTGCCGAGCGCGGCCTTGAGCGGGTCAAGGTAAGGCTCGAATGCCTGCCACCCTTCGGTGCCGTCGCGGAAGATCGGCTGACGAACCTGTTCGGACGATGCCGTGCGGACGGCGCGTTCGGTTTTGTGAAATTCGAGGCAGGCCGGTTCGAAGTCGAGATCACAGGCGGCCAACAGCGTGCGTGTTTCGGCTTCGGTGTCATCGACCATCTTTTCGTAGACCACGCGGTGGACTCGTGCGGGGAGAATGTGGTCGATATGCGCCATCAGGCGGACATAGTCGGCATAATAGCGGCCCATATCGGTGAGGTCGTAGCTGAACGCCTGCCCCTTGGCGAAATGCTGTTTGAAGTTCGAAAAACAACAGCCGAGCGGATGGCGGCGCGCATCGATGATCTTTGCGTTCGGCAGGATGAGGTGGATGAAACCGGCGTGCACCCAGTTGTTCGGCAGCTTGTCGATGAAAAACGGCCGGTCGGTTTTGCGCTGGATGCGGGTGCGGTCGAGATAGGACTGGCCGAGATCGTACAGATTGGCAGCGGTTAAGCTCGGCAGGTTCAGCGGGTAATTGGGCGTGCGGGCGAGCGCCGGGATGTCGGGGAGTTCGGATGTGCCCTCAACAAGACTGTGGCTCGAGAGGATTTGTTCGACCAGCGTCGAGCCCGCGCGCGGCATACCGAGGATGAAGACGGGATCGGGGGCAGGGCAGCCCTGGCCTGCGCGCTGTTCAAAGAATTCGGGCGTGAAAAGGCGGAGGCAGGCATCGACAAAGCGCGTTGTTTCATCGGCATCATAATCGATCTTGGTGCGGCGCAGGGTGTTGCCAGCGGTGTAATGCGCAAAGGATGTTGCATGGTCTTTGACGTCTTCAAACGCCTTGCCCAGCGCGAAATCGAGGTGGAAGCTGTCTTCGTCGCTGATGTTGCCGGTCAATGCGGACTGCATTGCGGCAATGTCGTTGGCGGAGAATTTGACGGTTTTCAGGTTTGCGAGGCTCCACCAGACTTCGCCGAGGCCTGGCGCAATGTCGAGCGCGCGGCGGTAAGCGGCAATGCCGTCCGCCTGTCGTCCGACCGTCTTGAGCATGTGGCCGTATGACATCCAGACCTTTGGCTGGTCCGGTGCGCCTTTGAGGACTGTCTCGTAAAGATCGATGGCTTCGTCGAACCCGCCGATGCGACCAAGCGCGGCCGCTTTCAGATTGCTGTGTCCGATGTTTTCGGGGTCATCGATCAAGACGAGATCGAGTTCGGCAATCGCTTCGGCGGGCTTGTTCTGGCGATAGAGGCAAGTCGCGAGGTTCGCGCGGGCCGCGCCGAAATCGGGTGCGAGTTCGAGCGCGCGACGCAGCAGGTTTTCGGCATCCTTGTAGCGACCGATGCGTCCCGCGAGTTCGGCCATCATGCGGATGGCGGCGACGTCGAACGGGTCAGCTTTCAGGTGTGCGCGCAGCAAAGGCTCGGCATCGGACAAGCGGTTGTCGTGGAGCGCGAGCGCGGCTTCCATGAGCTGCGGGTTGTTGATCCCGCGACGAATAGATTCGTCCAAAAGACCTTCGTCATTCCCGCGCAGGCGGGAATCCAACGCCCGATCTCGAGCCCCGGGCGTTGGACCCCCGCCTTCGCGGGGGTGACGAGTATTTTTGGTGGGTCGGTTCCCCACTAAAGCGCCGCCAAAACCGCATCGCCCATTGCGCGGGTGCCAACGCTGCCGCCAAGGTCGCGCGTGCGGTGGCCCGCTTCGAGCACCGATTGCACGGCGTGTTCGATGCGGTCGGCGGCCGCGGCGTTGTTCAGGCTGAAGCGCAGCATCATTGCGGCGGACAGGATCGTCGCCAGCGGATTCGCGATGTCCTGTCCGGCGATGTCGGGCGCCGAGCCATGGATCGGTTCGTAAAGCCCGAAGTTTGTGGCATTGAGCGAGGCGCTGGGCAGCATGCCGATCGAGCCGGTGAGCATCGACGCCTGATCGGAGAGGATGTCGCCGAACATATTGCCGGTCAGGACGACGTCGAACTGCCGGGGATTTTTGACGAGCTGCATCGCTGCATTGTCGACATACAGATGGTCGAGCGCGACGTCGGGGTAATCGGCAGCGATTTCGGTCACGACGTCGCGCCAGAGCTGCATCGTGTCGAGGACGTTTGCTTTGTCGACCGACGTCACGCGTTTTGATCGCGCGCGGGCGGCCTGAAAAGCGACATGCGCAACACGGGCGATCTGGCTTTCCGTGTAGCGCATCGTGTCGAAGCCTTCGCGGCTGCCCTTTTCGCCGGTGATCCCCTTGGGCGTG
Organism: Sphingomonas sp.; assembly: GCA_043756805.1. GTDB lineage: Bacteria > Pseudomonadota > Alphaproteobacteria > Sphingomonadales > Sphingomonadaceae > Sphingomonas_O. Next base: position 2,359 of record JAYUQI010000128.1, on the reverse strand, counting down.
CCGAAGTAAATGTCGCCGGTAAGCTCTCGGATGATCAGGATGTCGAGGCCTGCGACGATTTCGGGTTTCATGGCGGAGGCATCGGCGAGCGCAGGCCAGACGATGGCGGGGCGGAAATTGGCGAACAGGTCAAGCTCTCGGCGCAAACCAAGAATGGCCTGTTCGGGGCGCAATTCGCGCGGCAGCGTGTCGAGATCGAAGTCACCGACGGCGCCGAACAATATGGCGTCGGCGCGACGGGCAGTTTCGAGTGTGGCAGCGGGAAGCGGATGGCCATGTTTGCGATAGGCCACGCCGCCGACATCGGCTTCGTTGAAGGTCAGGCCAAGGCCCAGCGTGTCGAGAACGCGCACGGCTTCGCGCGTGACTTCGGGGCCGATTCCGTCACCGGGGAGGAGCGCGATTGTGGTCATGGTGACTGCCGATAAGGGCACGGGGGCTGGTCGCGCAAGGACTTGGCGATTATGGGCGAGTGAAACCGGACTTTCGAGGGCGAATAATGAAAATTGCGATGATCGGTGCGGGCTATGTCGGCCTGGTTTCGGGCGCATGCTTTGCCGATTTCGGGCATGATGTGGTTTGCGTCGATCTTGATCAGGGTAAGATCGATGCCTTGCTGGCGGGCAAGATGCCGATTTTCGAGCCGGGGCTCGCCGAACTGGTGGGAAGCAATGTCGCGGCGGGTCGCCTGTCGTTTACGGTCAGCCTTGCGGCGGCGGCTGTGGATGCCGATGCGATTTTCATTGCGGTCGGCACGCCGTCACGGCGCGGCGATGGTCATGCCGACCTCAGCTATGTGTTTCAGGCCGCGCGTGACATTGGCGCGGTGATCAAGAAGCCGACTGTGGTGGTGACGAAATCGACCGTGCCGGTCGGCACGGGTGACGAAGTCGAGCGCATCCTGCGCGAAGTGGCGGTCGGCGTCGATGTTGCGGTTGTCTCCAACCCCGAATTCCTGCGCGAAGGCGCCGCGATCGGCGATTTCAAACGGCCCGACCGGATCGTCATCGGTTGTGAAGACGCGCGCGCCGAACAGGTGATGCGCGATGTTTATCGTCCCTTGTCGCTGGGTCAGGCACCATTGATGTTCACCGGACGGCGGACCGCCGAGCTGATCAAATATGCCGCCAATGCGTTCCTCGCGACCAAGATCACCTTCATCAACGAAATTGCCGATCTGTGCGAGGCGGTCGGTGCGGATGTCAAAGACGTGTCGCGCGGGATCGGTCTGGATAATCGCATCGGATCGAAGTTCCTGCATGCGGGGCCGGGCTATGGCGGATCGTGCTTTCCCAAGGATACACTGGCGCTGCTCAAGACTGCGGACGACCACAGCGTGCCGATGCGGATTGTCGAGGCGACGGCAGCGGTCAACGACAGCCGCAAGCGGGCGATGGGGCGCAAGATCATCGCGGCAATGGGCGGCGACGTGCGCGGCAAGACGGTGGGTATCCTCGGGCTGACGTTCAAGCCGAATACCGATGACATGCGCGATGCCCCCGCGCTGGCCATCGTCCAGGCGCTGATCGACGGCGGCGCAGAGGTAAAAGCCTATGATCCCGAAGGGATGGCCCTGGCCGCGCCGATGATGCCGACCGTGACGATGTGCAAAGATGCCTATGCTGTGGCCGCCGGGGCAGATGCGGTGGCCATCGTCACCGAATGGGACGCGTTTCGCGCGCTCGATCTCGGGCGGCTCGCCGGTTCGATGAACGAGAAGATTCTCGTCGACTTGCGAAACATTTATGACGCGAAAGACGTTACGCGGTTTGGTTTTGCCTATCATGGTGTGGGCCGACCGGCCTGATCGACAAGGGAGTTTGTCATGCGCTGCGCAATCATCATGGTTTTGGCACTGGCGGGATGCGCCACGGTCGTGCCGAAAACGTCCGCGCCAACGCCGGCCGCAAACGATGTCGTCGCGCAGCTTCGTGCAGCCGACGGGGCGGATCGCGGGCAGGCGATGCTCAGGCTTGCTGATGGGCGGATGCGCCTGACTGTTGATGCCGCTGGCCTGATGCCCGGTGTGCACGGCGTGCATATTCATGACGTCGGCAAATGCGATGCGCCCGATTTTGCCAGCGCCAAGGCGCATTGGAACCCGGCGATGAAAATGCACGGACGTGATAATCCGATGGGCGCGCACAATGGCGATTTGCCCAATCTGATGATCGGGACCGACGGGCGCGGATCTTTAAGTGTCGATGTTGCGGGGACGATGGCTGGATTGCTTGACGTCGACGGCGCGTCGGTCGTGATCCATGCCGCTGCCGACGACTACAAGACCGACCCGAGCGGAAATTCGGGGGGGCGGATCGCCTGTGGTGTGCTGACTGCGCCCTAGAGTTTGATGACTTTT
>JAYUQI010000127.1:0-10641 GCA_043756805.1 Sphingomonas sp. | reverse complement strand
GCGCAACCCTTTTCCGGGCGAAATAATCCATCCCGGTCCGTACCGGATGGGAAAAACTGTGGAGGACGTCAACACGTACCGCGTGGGACACCCACTGGCTCAGCGAGTGCTGGAAAAAGGCAAAGCGCTTGCGGTTGTACCCAGTGAAGTAGTCTTTCGCTACCGCGATGGCGGTAAGAATATTGCCGTCTTGGAACCACTGGTAGGGAAACGAGCGTGGCATTCGTCGCATCGAAGCTCAGGAACTGGTCGCCCGATTGCGGCAGAAATGATTTTGACCAGCTGGCGTAAAGCGACGCCTGCGGCACGGGTTTCAGGACAACACCGACGCGCGGGCTCCACAGTTCATCGATCCGCTCGACCTTCGAAGCTGCAAAAATGCTGTTGATGCCGATTTTCAGCCGGTCATAGCGGATGCCCGCGATCACATCGACATAGTCGGTGATGCCGATCTGATCCTGCAGATAGACCGACCATTGGTCGACATCGCTGTCGATCTGGCGATTCCCTGCGCCCGGAACATTGCCGGCGATCAAAGTCGGCGCTGGCACTACGAGCGTCGGCGTCAGCGCAATCGTGGTGCGGCGATTGAACGGCGCGGTCGGCGTCGGATAGAATCCGTTGACCCGCTCGCTCAAACTGTCCTGCCGCGTATATTCGGCGCCGAACAGGATAATATGGTCGAGCGGTCCGGTGCTGCCGCGCCATTCGAGATTGGTCTGGCCGATAAAGCTTTTGCGCTCGGTGAGGTCGCGATAGGCTTCGATGCCGACAAGTCCGCCGGGCAATGCAGCGGTTGCGGCATAGGCGTTGGTGTAGGCTTTGTCATAATCGCCATAGAGTGCCTGCGTCGACCAGGTCAGCCCGGGCGCGAGATCGACTTCACCGCGAAAGCGGACCATATGCGCGTCGAATTCCGACGTGTTGACGCCGCGCGCGCCGAAAAACGTGTCGCGGTAGCCTGCAAGTGGTGGTGCGGGTGCAGCCAGTGTTCCCGCAAAAGCCGAAGGGATGCCGCGGTCCACCACGCGGTCGTCGCGGACATATTCATAGCCGAGCTGGAGCCGGACGGCATCGCCAATGCGCGCAGCAACCGTGGGGTTGATGCCAAAATGCTCGCCATCATAAGCGTCGCGGTGGGTGGCGAGCGTTTCGTAAAAGCCGTTGACGCGCAACGCCGCGCTGTCGCTCAGTCCGATATTGCCGTCGACAGCACCATACCAGCTGCCGAAGCTGTCGACCGAACCCGTTACATTCGCCTGATTTTCGCCGATCAGTGCGCCTTTTGTCACGCGGTTGATGATGCCACCGCCGCCGCCGCGGCCAAAGACCATTGCATTGGGCCCCTTGTGCACTTCGACACGATCGATGTTGTAGAAGCTGCGGAAATACTGGGTGTCGTCGCGCAGGCCATCGATGAAGAAATCGGCCGTGGAGTTATTGCCGCGCAGCGTGATCTGGTCGCGATGCCCTTCGCCCTGGCCCGCCGACACGCCGGGCAGCAAGCGGACGAGATCAGCCACCGACCGGATCGCCTGATCGCGGATTTGCTCGTCGGTAATGACGTTGATCGTCTGTGGCACGTCGAGGATCGGCGTGCTCGTTTTGGTGCCGCTCGTCGTATCGACGGTGCGATAGCCGTCAATCTTGCCGGTGATGATGATGGCCTGTCCGTCGATCTGTGGCTCGTCGGCATGCGCGACACCGGCATTGGTTAAGGCTAGCAACGAAATAATCAGTGGAACGCGACGCATGGAAACTCCCGATAAAATTGCGAGTCATTCGCAGATGCCATTCTGGTATTGATAATCGTTCTCAATTGCAACATTAAGTTGCGACAAATTTTGAGCAGGGACTATCTTCAAGGAAGTGCTCGGAGTGCTCGCGGCGCTCAAGGATCTGCACAAGGGCGTTGGCTTGGGCGTCGCAGGGCGCTGGTCGCGATGTGGCCATTTCTGGCGGCCTAGAGTTTGATGACTTTTGATTGATCCATACCTTTCGTCATTCCCGCGAAGGCGGGAATCCAACGCCCGATATCGAGCCTCGGGCGTTGGACCCCCGCCTTCGCGGGGGTGACGGCACTTTGAAAGTCAATCAAAAGTTCATCAAAACCCTAGCGCGCGAGCAAGACCCGCGCCTGCCCGGCGATTTGCGCCAGCATTGCGCCAGACGGCACAGCGACCATCCGCGCACGGTCGATCAGCGCGCGGAATTGCGCGATGCGCGGTGCTTGGGCATCGATCCACGCCGCGACACGCGCTTCAGGGTCTTTGGCATCGCGCGCGAGGAAATCGAGACGGATCGTTTCGAAATCGCGCGCAAGGCCCGAGATCAGCAAACGCTCCCACGGATCGGTCGGCGACTGGCGCATCGCAACACCCTGTGCCCAGTCGAGGCTCAGCGCCGCGCCAAGCGTGACGAAAGCCCGGGTCAGCGCCAGTTCGTCGGTGCCCGTCCGGTTGCCGAGCGCAGCCAAGCCAATCGCGCCGTCCATTTCGGCCAAGCGAACGACCTTGTTGACCAGTTTGGCAGACGCGCCGGCTTCGCCGAGACGACGGGCGAAATCGCTGGCCAGTGCACGGGTTTCATCGTGAAGCAGTCCTTCGACCTGTGCGGCAAGACGCGACACGCCGGGCGCCAGCGCGGCTATCGTATCGCCGACCGAGCGCCCGACGACGGCATTGCGGAGCAGATCGGCCATCTGCGCACGCGCTTCCATCGCGACCTGTTCGAACAGCATCAGGCGCGCGCCTTCGCTGACGTCAGCTGCGTCGATCGCGTCCCAAAGCGAGCGGAGGTTATAGAGCCGCTCGACAATGACGAAGGCACCGGCAATGTCGCCAAGCGCTGCGCCTTCTTCCTCGGCCAGTTCGAACGGATGGATGAGGCCAAGGCGATTGATCAGGCGGTTGGCCGTCTTGGTCGCGACAATCTGGCCGCGCAGCTGGTGGGTTTCGATTGCCGCGCGGTGCGCCTTGACCATGGCGGGCGGGAAGCCGGCGAGCAGATCGTCGACCATCGCCGGATCATGCGCGACGTCGCTATGCTCGATGGCATCCTGAAGCGCGAGCTTGGCCGTCGACAGCAGCACAGCGAGTTCGGGCCGCGTCAGGCCAAGGCCATCCTGGGCGCGGCGGACAAGGATGTCGTTGGGCGCAAGCCCCTCAACCGCGCGGTCGAGCTTCTTTGCCGTTTCAAACGTTTCGATCAGGCGGATATGCGACGGCATGGCATTCGCGCCGCCGCGCTGCGCAATCGACAGCGCCAGCGTCTGCAGCCGGTTATCCTCGAGCACCAGATCGGCGACGGCATCGGTCATCTTTGCCAGCAGCTTATTGCGGTTGGGCATTGTCAGCGCGCCCGCCGCGACGTCGGCATTCAGCGCGATCTTGATGTTGACTTCGTTATCCGAGCAATCGACGCCCGCCGAATTATCGATGAAATCCGTGTTGATCCGCCCGCCACGCAGGCCAAATGCAATGCGCGCTGCTTGCGTCACGCCAAGGTTTGCGCCTTCGCCGATCACTTTGGCACGCAGCTCTTCGGCATTGACGCGCAGCCCGTCATTGGCAGGATCGCCGACCGCGCCATGCGCTTCGCTTGCCGCCTTTACATAAGTGCCGATGCCGCCGAACCAGATCAGGTCTGCCGGGCTTTTGAGGATCGCGGTAATAAGCGCCGCTGGTTCGAGTTCACTGGCATCAGTGCCGAGGACCGCGCGCGCTTCTTTCGACAATCTGATCGACTTTTCAGACCGCGCGAAAACGCCGCCGCCTTTGGAAATCAGGCTGGGGCTGTAATCCGCCCATGACGAGCGGGGCGGGGCAGGGCAAACATCCGCGTACGCTCGTCCCAGCTTGTTGACGGATCGGGATCGGGGTCGATAAAAATATGGCGGTGATCAAAGGCGGCCACGATCTTGAGCGATTTCGACAACAGCATGCCGTTGCCGAAGACGTCGCCTGACATATCGCCGCAGCCGACAACGCGAACGGGCTCGGTCTGCACGTCGACACCGGCTTCGGCGAAATGACGCTGGACCGAAAGCCATGCGCCTTTTGCCGTAATGCCCATCGCCTTGTGGTCATAGCCGACCGAGCCGCCGCTCGCGAAGGCATCGCCGAGCCAGAAATTATGATCGAGCGCGATGGCATTGGCCACATCGGAAAAGGTTGCCGTGCCCTTGTCGGCGGCGACAACAAAATACGGGTCTTCGCCGTCGTGGATCATAACATCGGCAGGGTGCACGACGTTGCCGCCAACGATATTGTCCGTCACCGACAACAGCGTCCGGATGAAAATGCGGTAGCTTTCGGTGCCCTCGGCCAGCCATGCCGCGCGGTCGGCAGCGGGATCGGGAAGGAATTTCGGATAGAAACCGCCTTTTGCGCCGGTCGGCACGATAACCGCATTCTTGACGCGCTGTGCCTTCATCAGGCCAAGGATTTCGGTGCGGAAATCGTCGCGACGATCCGACCAGCGCAGCCCGCCGCGCGCAATCGGGCCAGCGCGCAAGTGAATCCCTTCGAGCCGCGGCGAATAAACCCAGATTTCGCGCCACGGCACGGGGGCAGGCAGGCCGGGGACAAGCGCACTGTCAAACTTGAACGCAATCGCTTCGCGGGCGGCGGGGGCATAGAAATTGGTGCGCAGCGTCGCACGGATAACGCCGCGCAGACGGCGGAGGATGCGGTCATCGTCGATGGCGGCAACCGCCGTCAGCCCGCGCTCGATCAGCCGTTCGGCGTCATCAGCGCCCTTGCGTTGCGCGGGCTCATGCCTGGCGGCGAACAGCGAGACGAGCGCTCGGGCAAGTGCGGGCTGACGCCGCAACGCATCGACCACTGTCGTCAGGCCGTACGCCATGCCGGTCTGGCGGAGATAGCGGAACAGCGCGCGGAACAGGACAATGTCGCGCGGCCCAAGGTGAGCGGAGATCAGCAGTTCATTGAAGCGGTCATCCTCGGCGACGCCCGCCACTGTATCGCTGATCGCGCTTTCGACGACATCGGCGCGGGCGAGGACATCGGCCGACGAACCCGACGGCAGGTCAAGCACGAACCGGTGCATATGGCCAAGATTGCTGTCAAGCGCGGTCGACATTTCCTCGACGACACGGAAGCCGAAGTTTTCGAGCGCGGGGACAGCGTCGGACAGGATAACGGGCGCCAGACTGTAGAGCTTTAACCGCAAGCGTTGCGTGCCATCGTCGGCATTGCGATACAGGCGGACGTTGCGGGCGGCGTCATCCTGAAGGCCGTGAAGCCGGGCGATGTCGAGCGCGGCTTCATCGGGTCCGGCACCGGTGCGATACGGAATCGGGAACGCGGCGGCATAGCGAATGGCGAGACGTGCGGCACGGCCACTGTCACCGATCCTGGCGAGGCTGGCTTCGACCGAGGGCTCCCACCCACGCACCATCGCTTCGATTTGTGCCCGCAGCGCCTCGGCATCAGGATCGCGGCCCGATTGGCGGCGGTCAAACGTGTAGCGGATCAGCGCAACGCCGCTGTCGCCCATATCGACCGACCAGCTGAGCAGATCGGCATCGGCGGCATCGCGGAGCATGTCGGCAATCGCCACCCGCCGTGCCGTCGACAGATCATCGCGCGGCAACCAGACGAACGCAAAAAGATGCCGCTCAAGCGCATCTTCGGCCAGCACGAGTTCGGGGCGCGGACGATCAGCAAGCGACATTGCGGTCAGCGCGAGGTTTTCCAGCGCGTCGGGCGCGATGCTGACGAGCAGATCATGCGGCAGCGCGGTCAATGCGTGGGCAAGCGACTTTCCGGCATGGCCATCGGGTGCAAAGTCATATTTGTCGAGCAGCGCGGAGAGCCGCGTGCGCAGGACGGGAATGGCCTCGGGCGCAGCGGCGAGCGCGGCGCTGGTCCACAAACCCGCATGAACAGTCATGCCGGTGTCGGTCTTGACGATAAACAGGTCGAGCGGCGCGCGGCGGTGGACCGTCGAAATGAAATTGGACTTGACGATCAACGGACCCGGGTTCGCCGCCAGCCAGGCCGTTGCCCGCTCGCGTGCTTCGGGGGACAGCAAGGCATTGCCGACGCGTTTGGCAATCCCCAAGGCTTTGGACATTTTGCCGGAGGCATCGAACTGCGCCGACCCCAGCAGGGTCATGTTGCGGTCAAGCAGCCAGTTGAGCAGTGCTGCACCGTCGCTGGTGCCCAGTCGCTCGGCATCTGATTTCAGCGCGGCCTGCATCGCCCGCCAGTCGGTCACAGCCGCGCGCACATGGCCGAGATTGGTTTCGATATCGGCGAGCAGCGCCTTGCGCCCCTTGGCATCGGGCCGGTCGGTCTCGAGATAGATCAGCGATGTCGGCGTGCCGGTGTCGATGACGGGATGAAGAATGCGGCTGGTCGCAACAAAATGCGCCGCCACTGTCGCTGCAACTGAATCAACCAGGAACGGCATGTCATCGTTGGCGATGGCAATGCGCATGATCCGCCGACCGCGTGAATCATTGCCGGTTTCGGCCATGATCGCCGGGCGCTTGGGACTGTCGAGCGCACGCTGAACAACCGCCGCAGCGGCAGCCTTGTCAGCGCGGGTAAATCCATCGGTTTCGCCGGGCAGGGCGCCGCTGGTCAGGATTTTGGTCAGGTCTTTAGGCGCGGGTTTCGATAAGCGTGCGGTGGCCATGAGCTCTTCCGTTGGTTCTCTTTGAGCGCCCGTATGCGCGCCCATCGTGCCAAGCTCAACGGCAATTCGGTCGGATTCGCTAACCCGTGATCGAACGCAGCGCGCGATCCGTCAGGGGTTTGTCGTCGGGAACCACGCCGATAATGCCCACGCGCTCGCTATCAATCCGCCGCGCAACCAGCACGACGAATTCGTCCTCGCCGGGCAGGGTGAGCACAGCTTGCGTTTCGAGCGCGCGCGCGGCTTCGCGGGTCAAATCCGGTTTGGGCGCTTTGCCTTCGGGACGACGCTCGCGACGGTCCGCCGCGACAATGGCTTTCAAGCCACCGGGATATTGCTCGAGGAATACCCGCATCCCGCCGTGTGGCAGACCATGGCGCTTGCCATAAGACAGCGCAGCCGCAAATTCGGTGAGCCGGGTTTTGTCGTAGCCGGTGCCAAAGACGAGCTTGACCAGAGGGGTCATCGGCGCGCGGTCCTGACCGACAATGCCGCTGTCGCTCAGCAGTTCGAGATAATCATCGCGGCGGACATCGGAGAGCAATGCGAAATCATAGGCATGGCCGAGCGCGTGGTAAAGCGCCGTGCGCCCGCGGCTGTCGGCATGATGAAGCAATTCGGCGCTGGCCCGTGCGGTCGCCAGCCAATCAGCGAGGCCTACGCCTTGGGGGTCGGGGACAGGCTCGAACTCTTCGGTATCACTGCCGAAATCCTCATCGAGAATTTCGGGACGCGCCTGCGGAACGCTGGGCTCCTCGACCGCGCTTGGACCATCGGCCCACACCGGCATCGTCGGACGCGGTGATTGCGCCGCAAGTGCGCCGGTCAGCTCGGCATTCAATGCGTCACTCTGTTCGGCGCTGACAACTTCTTTCCAGTTGATCACGCCATAAACGAAATCAATCGTGTCATCGTCGGTCGACAGTGGCATCAGGATGCCGCGATACATCGTGTTGTGACCCGCCGTGTTGACGAATTCGGCTTCGAAGCCGATCGGCGCACGATTGGCGATGATCTGAAGATAATGGTCGGTCAGCCGCGAGAGCAGCGACCGCGCCGGCACATCGGAGACCGTCAGCGGCTCTTCGTCGAAACCGCATTCATGGTTCAGTTTGACACCGAGATACGCGATTGCCGGATTTTCGGCGCCGCTTGTGAAATCGAGCAGCACGCTATTGGGGCCGAAATCAGTCAGTTCTTCTGGGTTCAGGTCCTCGATCGACGGCAAGGCGCGACCGTTAAGCAGCGACACCCAGTGATTGTAGGCGCGCACGTGCATGCGTCGCTCATCGCTTCCGATCGCAGCGGGCGCATCAACGGCATAATCGTCTTCATCCGACTCATACCCGTTGTCACTCGCAAAATCACGCATCCGGTCCATTCGGCCAGTCCTGAATCATTTTTGGTCAACACCGTTATGGTGCCACCTTGGTTACCAAGCCGTTAAGAAGTCCCAACATGCAAGAGCGCCTTGCCGTTCGCGCGGTTCGCTGTTATCGGCGCGACCACACCAGTGAGCCGCCTTAGCTCAGCCGGTAGAGCATCGCATTCGTAATGCGGGGGTCAGGTGTTCGAGTCACCTAGGCGGCACCATTGGTTGCATTTCATTATCGAACGCATGCTAGAGCGCGATGATGAGCATTTTGACATCGAACTTTGGTACGGGGCGTGGCGCTGTCCGGCTTGCTTTGTCCTATGGCGAAGTCGCGCTGGGGGCGGCGGGCATTTCGCGGCCCGATCCGGCGGCCGTGCGGCGGCTCGTCTTCGTGTGCCACGGCAATATCTGTCGCAGCGCCTTTGCCGATGTCGCGGCAAGCGCGGCGGGGATGCGCGTGGCGTCGTTCGGCTTGTCGACGGACGCGGGGAAGGGCGCGCATCTCGCCGCAATCCATGCTGCAGCGGATCTGGGTTTTGACCTCAGCCCGCACCGGACGACGCGAGGCAGTGACTTTAGCCCGGAGCCCGACGACTATCTGCTGGCGATGGAAACGCGGCAGTTGCGCCGTCTGGCGGGGGATATGCGCTTTGCCGCTCTGCCACGGAATTTGCTGGGCCTTTATGCCACGCCGGTGGTGCCGCATCTGCATGATCCTTATCAACTCGATCCCGCTTACATGCGAACCTGCCTGAAGCGGATCGAAACGGCGGTGGCTAATCTTGCGACGTTGTTTCCCGCCGCGCGAGTTTCCTGAGCACAGCTTTCATGTCCGCAAAAAACGGCCCCGGATCGCGGCGGTCCCAGACGAAATAACGCATGCCCGGATCAATAAAGTCGCTGATATAACTCATCAGGTCGCGCCACGGCGTTGCCTTGAACTGACGGTCGACAATGTCGCTTTTCGCGAAGAACACGCGGATCAGGCGGCGGGTTTCGGGGATTGTGTAGCGCGCATGGCGTTCCTTGATCTCGGGCTGTCCGCTCGCGATGCCCATCGCCTGGGCATAGCTTTCCCATGCGAATTCGGCCCCGGCGTGGCGCGCCAGCGGGAGGCTGCCCCAGAACCGACCGTTGATCTCCATCAGCCCGTATTTTCCGGTGGGTGCGTCATAACGGTATTCGACCATTGCCGGGCCTTGCCAGCCGATGCTGGCGAGAAGTGCTTCGGATTTGGCGCGTTGTTCTTCGTGCTGATCGAGCGGAACTGTCGCGCAGACCGTCGAGACGCCGCCTTCGGGGGGCCATTCGTGGATGCGGCGATGCTGGAAACGGAGCGTTGAGACGCCGTCCTTCATGTAAAACATCTGGCCCAGGCCAATACCGGGGCAATAGCTTTGGGCGAGTGGCCACATGGCGAGCGTGTCATAGCGCGCAAGTGCGGCGACCAGTGCCCCCGCATTTTCGACATATTCGGCTTTCACGAATGCGATGCCGTGTTCGGCAAGCCGCGGCAGGATGGCGGGTGGATCGGCCCATTTGAGAACAAGCGGATAGGAAAGCTGCGCCGCTCTGACGGCAAAGTCATCGCTGGCGACCGGTTGCCAGCTTTCGGGCACGTCAATGCCCAGTGCTTTGGCGCGGCTCAAGGTTGCTGACTTGTCGAGCACAATGTCGAGCGGCACGCGGCGCGGCGTCAGGATTTTGCAGCCGTCGATGACCGGCGCCATATTGGCAAGTGCGATCAGGTCATCTTCTGAAATAGCGAGCAATGCGCCTGCACCGGTTTCACGGATCAGCGCAGGCAGCCAGTCTGCAAGTTTTCCTTTTGGACGGACCGAGAAGCTGGTTGTCCAACGCGACGCCCGGCCGATGGCGTTTTCACGGCGGCCGACAGCATGAACCGGCACGCCGTGGCCACCCAGTTCGCGGATCACGGTCAACCCGATTGGCGTATCGACGCCCAGAACGATGGCAAGCGGGTGCGTCATCGCCGTTCGTAGGCCAATGTGGCAAAAGCCTGTTCAGCCACGCGCCGCGCCGTGCGGCCATAGCGCGGACCAAGACGCGCCGGTGGTGTCGTCGCGGGGGTCAGCCCTAAATTGCTGAAGCCGCTAGACACGAGATCGGGATGGCGGGACACCGCCGCGCACATGGCGTCGAACCGCTTCATCACGGTGCGATTGGCGCGCTTGCGGTCGCGGCTCATCATTTCGAAACTATGCGTCACGATGGTAAAAACTGGGCGTTTTGTCGCGGCCGCGTGGTAAAGCGCATCGGTCATCTCGGTCGCTGACACGGCACAGACCTGAGCATGGCGCAGGTGGCCCGGGCGATCTTCGATGGCCGACACCGGAACTTCGGTAACGCCTAAGCGGTCGACGGGATCAACCTGATCGGCAGTCAGCCCGATTTGGCAGGGGTCGCCCAGACAGGTCGGGTTGAAACTTGAATCCCAACGTAAGCCCAATTCGGCGAGCGCGCGCAGCGTATCGTCATTCGCGCCATAATTGCCCGCCCGAAAAGCCGTCGGCGGTGGCGCGCCCGCGTCAATCAGCATCTGCCGGGCAAGCGTGATCAATGTCACCTGATCGTCAAAG
>JAYUQI010000126.1:0-3812 GCA_043756805.1 Sphingomonas sp. | reverse complement strand
GTTTGCCCCTCGTGACCTCTCGGATCGTTCGCGTTGGACGATCCACCCCAAACTCAGCCCGGCCTTCACAAGAGGTCGGGCTTTTTTTGGGCGCGGGCGGCGGGGGCAAAGATTGCGAACGTCACCCATATCGCGCACGGGCGCGGCGGGGCGAAGTTTACGAAGTTGACACTGGTTTCCTATTCGACGCGTGGCGGCGAACGGGGTGCGGCGGATCGACGGTATGAAAGAGCCGGGACGAGGTTAGCGCAGTATCGGGCGTGTACGACAGGGGTTATTGCTTGGGCGTTTGAAGCAACCTATCCTATAACAATGATCCGGCCTGCCATTTCCGAAAGCAACCGTAGCGCGGTTCACGCACTGGCGCGCCGATACCGGGCTGCAAATCCACGCCTGTTCGGTTCGATGCTGCACGGGCGCGCGACTATGGAAAGCGACATCGACATTTTGGTCGATGCGCTGCCGGGGGCCACGCTGTTTGATCTGGGCGGGTTGCAGGTTGAGTTGGAGGTGCTGTTCGGCGTCCCGGTCGATCTGCTGACTCCGGCTGATCTGCCGCTGCGGTTTCGGGATAGTGTGCTGGCCGAAGCGCGCCCGATATGAGTGTGCCGTCGGCGGGTGAGTTGATCGATCATATGGCCGAGGCGGCGGGGCAGGCCGTGACATATGTCGAGGGGCTGTCGAAGGAAGACTTCCTGACCGACAAGCGCACGCAGCAGGCGGTGATCCTCAACCTGATCATTTTGGGCGAGGCGGCGACCAAGCTGATGGACCGCTATCCCGACGTCGCGGCGGCGAACGTGGCAATCCCGTGGCAAAGCATGCGCGGCATGCGCAACCGCATCGCGCATGGCTATTATGACATCAACCTCGATGTGGTGTGGGAAACGGTTTCGGTTGCGTTGCCGGAATTGGTTGTGGGGTTGGGCCGAGTGTCGACCTAATCCGCTTCAGTACGCTCCCCAACCCTGCTGATTGAAATAGAGGGTTATCGTTCCGTCGCTTCTTGTTGTCAGGACGTGGCGATTTTCGTCCCGGAACCTGCCCCCTCGACTGTATTGCCGATAAGTCGGCACGGTCAGTTGAGTGTCATACATGTAACCCTTGTCTGAAATAACGGTCCAGAAAGGTCGAACGGCATCGAGAAAGCCATGATGAACCGAACATTCGCGACCGTGGTGAGGGGCGATTAACACATCAGCGTTTTGTATTGCTTCGCGAAAACCCGCTTGATTCATGATTGCGTCGAAGCCTGCCCGCTCCATGTCTCCCGTAAAAATAACTTTCTGACTATAAATTTCCAGCACGATGACCGCGCTCAGGTTGTTCTCGTCGTTAAACGAGCCTGCAGGGTTAAAAAACATTGAGCGAGAAAGTTGACCAAAATCGACTGCCTCCGGTGGACCGTTGTACGTTTTGGCCATGTCAACGAGCTCGGCTATTCCGTTTCCCATCCCATCTTCGGATTTGAGCTGGACCAGTTGATCTGGCTCCACGTTCCTTGATCGCCAAAGCATTTGAATTGGAATCGCTTTACGGAGGTCGGGCAATCCGTCCACGTGATCTTCATCGTAGTTTGTAATAGCTAACAGTTCTAATTGATTTGCCGCTACGCTCTTGAGTTCAAACGCCGGATTCCATCCCGTTGTCACGTTTCGACCACAGTCGATCATCATTCTGGCGCCGGTTTCGGCAGTAAGCATAGCGCAAGCACCGTGCTCTACGTCAAAGATTTCAAGTTTTGCCATTCGCCTGCACTCTTTTAGAGACGTAGTTTATTTGTTTTCGATAAGAAACTAAAAAAAGAATGGTAAGGCCAATAACACTGACAACGAGCGGTGTGCCTTGTTCAATTTTTCGTCCCCAAACCCACCATAAAAACGCCAAAACCAGAAATACACATCCAGCGCCCGCTAGTGTTCGATAACTATTAGCTGTTTCGAGAAGTATGTCGATTTTCGTATCTTGCTGTCCAGCTAAAACAAATTCAGCGTATGTATTATTTTTAGGGGGTAGAAAATACTTTAATAAAGGCGAAATAACTAGAGAGCCAATTCTGCTACTAACCAAACCGAGAACATAGGCCAAAGCCAGCCAAGTCGCCAATTGAGAGCTATCAACAAATGGCAAGCCAAAAGCCCGTAGAGCCTCCAGTAGAAGCCAGCCCGGGATCAGACTTGTAACTAAATTGTATGAACTCAGCTTTTCTAGCGCGTTCACTCCGCCGCCACGCGCCCAAACATATCCGCCTCAGCTTCACCCGCGCCATCATCCTCATTTGCCGCAGGCCCGGCTTTCGCTTTCCCGCGCCGATCAAACGAATCCCAGACTTCGTTCCAGTTGCCGCGCGTGGCCGCCTTTGAATATTCAGTTGCGCGGGTTTCGAAGAAGTTGGCGTGTTCGACGCCGTTCAGCAGCGGCGCGAGCCATGGCAGGGGGTGTTCGTCGATCATGAACATCGGCTTGAAGCCGAGCTGGTTCAGCCGCCAATCGGCAATGTAGCGGACATATTTCTTGATGTCCTTGGCGGTCATGCCCGACACGGGGCCGTCGGCGAAGGCGAGGTCGATGAAGGCATCTTCCAGTCGCACTGTCGTCTGGCAGCAATCGAGGATGTCGTCCTTGACGGCCTTGGTCAGGCAATCACGCTCCTTGGTAAAGGCGTGGAACAGCTTGGTGATGCCTTCGCAATGCAGGCTTTCGTCGCGGATCGACCAGGTGACGATCTGGCCCATGCCCTTCATCTTGTTGAAGCGCGGGAAGTTCATCAGCATCGCGAACGACGCAAACAGTTGCAGCCCTTCGGTAAAGCCGCCGAACATCGCGAGCGTGCGCGCAATATCCTGATCGCTCTCCACGCCGAAGGTGTGGAGATAATCATGCTTGTTCTTCATCTCCTCATATTGGAGGAACATGCCATATTCGCTTTCGGGCATGCCGATCGTGTCGAGCAGATGCGAATAGGCCGCGATGTGCACCGTTTCCATGTTCGAAAACGCGGCGAGCATCATCTTGATTTCGGTCGGCTTGAAAATGCGGCCATAATGTTCGTGGTAGCAATTCTGCACCTCGACATCGGCTTGCGTGAAGAAGCGGAAAATCTGCGTGAGCAGGTTGCGCTCATGATCCGTGAGCTTCTGCGCCCAGTCGCGGCAATCCTCGCCCAAAGGCACTTCCTCGGGCATCCAGTGGATCTGCTGCTGGCGTTTCCAGAAATCATAGGCCCAGGGGTATTCAAAGGGCTTATACTGGGTGCGGGCTTCGGTAAGGGACATAATGTTTGGCCTTTAGTTGAATGGGATGAGGTGTCTGCGTGCTATTGGCAAGCCAGACACTCGTCATAATCCTTTTCGGCGAGCTCGATCACCGGGGCGAGGGCAGTGTTGTCGGCCTCGACACCGCCCGCAAAGCCTGCGCGCTGGATGCTTTTGCTGCGGAGATAATAGAGCGACTTTACGCCCAGTTCCCATGCGCGGAAGTGGAGCATCAGGAGATCCCATTTCTCGACGTCAGCCGGGATGAACAGGTTCAGCGACGTTGCCTGATCGATGAACGGCGTGCGATCCGCGGCGAGTTCGATCAGCCAGCGCTGGTCGATCTCGAAACTGGTCTTGTAGGTGTCCTTTTCCTCGGCGCTCAGGAAGTCGAGATGCTGGACGCTGCCGCCCTGTTCGAGGATCGAGTTCCACACGCTGTCGCTGTTCTTCGATTTCTCGGCGAGCAGCTTTTCGAGATAGGGATTGCGAATCGAGAAGCTGCCCGACAGCGTCTTGTGCGTATAGATGTTCGCGGGGATCGGCTCGATGCACGCA
>JAYUQI010000125.1:0-3813 GCA_043756805.1 Sphingomonas sp. | reverse complement strand
GGCTCGCAGCAACGCTAGGGTTTTCTGCCAATTCGTTCGGCAGCGATGCCAAGAAGGAAATGATAGGAACCCAGCGCAGTGGGGGTCGGTCGCAAGATTGGCCCCCATTGACGTTTTGGCCACCCGCTACGCCGAGATATTGGCAATCTCGTCGACCGCGCGCTGAAGATAGATTGCAATCGCGGTCAGCCCCAAAGCCTCGGCACGCGCAATGCAGCGCAACAAATCCTGCCGCAACCGCCCGAGCGTCGCGCCACGCGCCAAATCGTCCACTTCTTCCAGATCATGAACCATTGATTTTTCCTGAAACGCAACAAAAGAAAGACAATAACTTACAGCAATGTCAGTGTCATGACTAGATCAAATATTGAATCAACAATTATCGAGAGAGATTAGACTTACCGAAATCCCTCGAACAGATTTATCACCATATTGTCGTCAAAACGACGCTCGAATTTGTCGGGATGAACAAAATCGTCGCCGAACCACGGATATTTTGTTTTGTCGAACGCGCCCTTTACCCAGTCGAGTGCCTTGCGCACTTCGGGAAACCGAACTGAATCAGGATGATGGACCAAGTAGATGCTGCGGCGCAGGTTCAGGCCGATGTCGATCGGGCGCGTGCGCCGACTGACGACACGGACATAGGTTGGCAGGAAGCCGATCCCCGCGCCCTTCGATATTGCCCAGAAATGCGCCGAGCTGGTGTTCGTTGTTACGGCGATCAAGCCGTCATCGATCACATCATTGTCGACAAACATCGGCAACAGGTCCGATGCGACCTGATCGGCTTCCTGCCAGACCAGCTTGTGTGCGCGCGCATCCTCGATGCTGTGCGGCGTACCGTGCGTCCGCAAATAACTGTCAGACGCATAGGGCATCAGATGCAATGTGCCGATCTTCTGCACCATGAGGTCGGGATTGGTCGGCCGTTCGAGCTGCACCGCAATATCGACGTCGCGGAACAAGACATCGGGCGGGGCCATGTCGCAATGCAGATCGATATGAATATCCTGATGCTGCTGGCGAAAATCGACCAAGTGCGGCACCAGCCAGAACGTCCCCAACCCCTCGGTGATCGTGATGCGGACTTTTGAATCACGGGTTCCCTGTGCGCTTGCCTGAACGCGTTCGGCGGTTTTGCCCAGCGTGCGCATCTGCTTGGCGATCGAGACAAGCTCATAACCATCCTGCGTCAACGTCACGCCCTCGACACTGCGCCGGATCAAGGTGGTGCCGATCTGCTTTTCGAGCCGGTCGATCTTGCTGCGGATCGTATTGAGCGAAATTCCCGCGACAATGGCCGCAGAGCGAAAGCTGCCTGCTTCGGACAGGATGAGGAGCAAGCGCATATTATCCCATGAAATCTTGTCGAGCGACGCGCGTCGACGCGCCTCCTGTGCAGAAATCTGAACACCCAGTGCGCGCTTTTGGATCACGTTCGACCGATGTTTGATCACTAAAACAGCCCCCAGACCAAAGTTTTTTGCGTGACCAGCAAAGGAATTGATCATGAACGCAGCTTGTAACATATCGCCAATCAAAAGCAGCTACAAGAACATCTGTTTTAATGAGCGTTTCGAAAAACTTGTCCAGAGCCGTGGTCACCGAAGCGATACCGAATCACGTGCAGTCACTGTTGAAGAGGCTCGTTTTCTCGCCCGAAAACTTCGCCAGGCAATTGGGCAAGTCGCAAGCGACGATGTGCTCGCGCGTGTATTAGACCATAATCCTGAAGTCATCCGCATGATCGAACGCGAAGCGGGCCGTGAACCGGCGTTTTTAGCCTATCTGCCGCTGAACCAGGCGGGACTTGATGCCCTGTCATCGGGCCAACTTGATCGTCAAAACCCCGATACTCGACTATTGACGCGGTCGGGTGAATGCACCGTCGCCCTATACATCTGGTGTCTTTATTCACCGGGAAACTTCATCCCCGCCATCGCCGCTGTTGCCGCGCATTTTGAAGTGATTGCTCCCGAAGGTGTGCCGCTGTTTACCAGCGCCGCCACGCCTTCTGCTGCCCGGCTGTTTTCGTCACTCGGATTCGGCCGAGCGCGCGACCACTACCCCGATGC
This sequence comes from Sphingomonas sp., assembly GCA_043756805.1. Taxonomy (GTDB): domain Bacteria; phylum Pseudomonadota; class Alphaproteobacteria; order Sphingomonadales; family Sphingomonadaceae; genus Sphingomonas_O. The sequence goes on along the minus strand of JAYUQI010000125.1, from coordinate 1,735 downwards.
CGACGACGATCTTCTCGTCGTCTTTCGCGCCGAACCGGCGACGGCGGTCGTGGCACCAGCGCCACAAACCACAACGCGCGTGAGCCGGACAATCGAAGACATCATGAAAGTCTTCTCGATCCGCGCCGCAACCTACATGAACGAGCAATCCTGCCCTTATGACGAAGAGTTCGACGGCAATGATTTTTGCGCCGCGCATATTCTGGGCGAGATCAACGGCGAACCTGCCGGTTGCATCCGGATCCGTTTCTTCGGCGACTTCGTGAAGATCGAGCGGCTGGCGGTCCGCCCCGAATATCGCTCATCGACGCTTGCCTTTCGCCTCGTCCGTGCCGCGTTCGACTATTGTCGCGCGAAAGGCTTCCGCAAGGCTTATGGCCATGCCCGCCACGACCTCGTCAACTTCTGGGGCCGTTTCGGCTTTCGCGCGATTGCCGGTCATCCGACATTCGAATTTTCCGACGTCACTTATGTCGAGATGGAAGCCGATGTGCCGCCTTCGAACAACGTGATCGGCATCGGGCGCTCGCCCTTTGAACTCATCCGGCCAGAAGGTTTATGGGACGTGCCCGGGCCGCTTGACCGTTCGGCCAGCCGCGGCAGTCGCGGCGAAACCCTGCCGCGGCGGGCTGCCAACAGCTGAATAGGCAGTGACCGGACACACGGTTGCGGCCGATCTTCTTCTCGAAACAGCGCGGGCTCTGTATCGTGAGCGGCGGCTGCGTGCGCGCCATTTCCCCGGCAGCCTGTTTGCCGAGCCGACCTGGGATATGCTGCTCGACCTTTACATCGCCGACGGCGAACGGCGGCAGATTACGGTCAAAAGCGTGTGCATCGCCGCCAATGTGCCGACGACAACGGCGCTGCGGCATCTGCGCTGGCTGCATGAGCAGGGGCTTGTCGAGCGGCTCAATCATCCGCGCGATGCGCGGTCAACGCATGTGCGCCTGACTGCCATCGCAATTGTCGCGATGGCCAGTTATCTCGACGAAATTTAGCGGCCGGCCATGCGACGCAGTGTCCCGAGTGCCTGACGCACGCTGTTGTCGTCATCGTCCGCCGTGGGCGACGCATCAAAATCGTCCGCCATCGGCGACGCTTCAACATTTTCGGGAACGATCCAGCTGCGCGATAGTGGCATAGCGCCGATACCCGAGCCATCAGGATCCGTATCATTCGACGCACGACGCGCAAGGCCATCTTCAAGACGACGGATCAATGCCATGATCGAGTGATCCACCTGAGCCGGTGCCGCGACGACGGGCTGCAGTTCCTCAACCACGAGCGGCGCCCCCAGCGCAGGCTCGGGTTCCAAAAAAGCGATGACCGGCGCAATCGCTTCGTCCGACATCAGCGGCGCGCCCAACTCATCGGGCGCAAAGATCGGACGGCGCGGCGGCAGCGGATCATCGCGCGTCATGGCCATATCGGCATCATAACCGGCATCGCGCCACGGCGTCCGTGCGCGCGCTTTTGCCTCGACGATCTTCGTCAGTGTCGCGACAAGCGCCCACACCAAAAACGAAACGGCGCCAAAAGCCACGCCAATTGCCAGCAGACGCGCCATCAACCCTAAGGGCGGCGCGGCCGCGGCCAGCACGGTTGGCAATCCGCTTTTGACGACACCTGCTTCGAACATCCACTGCGGAACGGCCGCCACCAGTATCGCGGCCGCAACTCCGAACAATAGGGCGACGACCGGCGCAAAAGGGATGCGCTGCGCACGACGGGCCAA
>JAYUQI010000124.1:0-3819 GCA_043756805.1 Sphingomonas sp. | reverse complement strand
CACAAGTTCCGCTATTATTCGAACATCCGCCCGACCAACGATCAGGACAGCTTCGACGCCTCGATCAAGCTCGAGCACGGCTTCGAGGCGATGAAGCTGATCGCCTGGGCGCTCTATTCCAACGTCGACCAGAGCCTGGTTGCCGACGGCACCTCGGCCGATTTCGCGCGCTATATCTCGCCTGCCTTGGGCGCGCCTGCCAATCCGACCAATCTTGCCGTGTCGAACAAATGCTTTGCAACGACAGCCGCGCTGACCGGGTTCAAAGTCAACCAGCCCGGATTTATCGGCGCGACACCGGTCCCGTTCATCTTTGCCCCCGCCACTGGATCGACGTTCGGCCCCTATTCGCCATCGACGTGCGACGGGACGCAGTTGCAGACGCGCAACCAGAAGGACATCAGCGCCGAAGTCCGCCTCGCCTCGACGGGCGATGGCGCGCTCAGCTGGCAATTGGGCGCTTATTATCTGCGCATCGACCGCGAAACCGGCATCAGTCTCGGGGCCGATCTCGGGCTGGGCGCATTGCCCACGCTCTATAATGCGCCGGGGTCGACCAACCCGACATCGCTGCTGTTCAACGACAAGTTCAAGACCAATGTTTACGCCGCCTTTGGCTCGGCGGATTATGCGCTGTCGGACACGTTCAAGATCGGCCTTGCGCTGCGCTACGACATCGAAGCGCGCACGGTCGCCAATCTTGTCCCCAACGTCAACGACCCGATCACGGGCGCAAAGATCAACCCCGGTCTGCCGTTGACGGGCAGCATTCCCGACAAGAACGCAACCTTCCGCCAGCTCGAACCCAAGATCAATATCAGCTGGCGGCCGAATGCGGGCACCAATATCTATGCCAACTGGGGCGTTGGCTTCAAAGCGGGCGGTTTCAACAACCAGGGGTCGAAAGCAACTGTCGACGCCAGCTTCAACAACGGCGCACCCGGCACGATCAATGCGGGTGTCGTCATCAATGACAATTACCGCAAGGAACGCTCGAGCGCATTCGAAGCCGGAATCAAGGGGTCGATCCTCGGCGGTCGCATCACTTATGATCTGGCGGGTTATTATACGCAGGTCACCGATATGCAGTTTTTCGAATTCTTCGTCGGCAGCTTCGGCCTGCTCCGCGTGGTGTCGAACATCGACAAGGTCGACCTGAAGGGCGCCGAACTCAATCTCAATGCGCGGCTGATCGACGGCTGGACCGTATTCGGGGCCTTCAACGTGACCGACAGCGAGATCAAGAAAAACAGCTCGCGTCCCTACACCGTGGGCAACAAATCGCCCTATACCGCTGATTATACGATCAATCTCGGCACGCAGATTGTCGCTCCGCTGGCGGCCTCGACCAATGTCGTCATGCGCGCCGACTACCGCATCACTGGCCCGACCTGGTTCCACACTGTCCAGGACGAAACACGCCCGACGATTTTCAGCGGGTTGCTGCCGATCAGCGCGCTTGCACTGCCGGGCTTTGTCGGCGACGGACGCTATGACATTGCCCGCCGCAAGGCGTTCGGGGTGCTCAACCTGCGCGTCGGTCTCGAAGGGGCGAACTGGAAGCTGACCGCCTTTGCCAACAACTTCCTCGACCGCCGCTACCTCAACGAAGTGATCCCTGCGATCGAGTTCGGCGGCTCGTTCATCTCACCCGGCCAGCGGCGGATGATCGGTGTCGAGGCAGGCTATAAGTTCTAGGGGTCTTGACGACGCACGCGCCTGCGTGTCCGACGTCACGCATGATTCCTGAACTCGGCATTATCGAAGGCTATTTCGGGCGCTGCTGGTCGCATGCAGATCGGTTCGATGTCATCAGCCGCCTTGGTCCGGCGGGCTATGGCTTCTTCCATTACGCGCCCAAGATCGACACGTTCCTGCGCCGCGACTGGCGACTGCTGCATGCCGACAGCGCTATGGACGATCTTCGCCATCTTTCGGCGCATTGCCGCGCACTTGGCGTCCGCTTTGGCATCGGGCTCACGCCTTATGGCGCGCATCTCGATTTCGATGCTGACACCCGCGCCGCGATGAAGGCAAAGCTCGCGGCGCTCGATACGCTCGGCCTCGACGATCTCGCCATCCTGTTTGACGACATGCGCGGTGATCTGCCCGATCTCGCGGTGCGCCAGGCCGAGATCGTCGCCTTCTGCCTCGATCACAGCCGCGCCGCGCGCTTCTTCACATGCCCGAGCTACTATTCGGATGATCCGCTGCTCGACCGTGTCTTTGGCGCGCGACCCGACTGCTATCTCGAGGATTTCGGTCGTCTGATCGATCCGGCGATTCAAATCTACTGGACCGGCGAGGAAGTGTGCTCGGCCGACTATTCGCCCGGTCACTTGCGCGATGTCGCGGACAGGCTCGGGCGCAAGGTTTGTTTGTGGGACAATTACCCAGTGAACGATGGGCCGCGGATGAGCCAGTATCTGCACCTGCGCGCTTTTACGGGGCGTGGGCCGGCGATTGCACCGTGGATCAGCGGCCACGCGATCAATCCCGCCTTGCAGCCGACGCTGGGGTGCATTCCGGCGCTGACGCTGGCTGATGCCTACCGACTGGGGCACGACTATGCCTATGGCCGTGCGTTCATGGCGTCTGCGGTCGAGGTTGTCGGCGAAGCGCTGGCGACAATGCTCCAAGCCGATCTCCTCACGCTCAATGATGGCGGGCTCGACCGGCTCGGCGATCGTGCGCCGCGCCTGCGCGCCCGCTATGCTGCGGTGGACCATCCGGCAGCGTGTGAAATCGTCGACTGGCTCGATGGTGGTTACGCAATCACCGGCGAGATGATCGAGACGCAGTAATGCGTTTCAAGGCCCGCTGAATTTGTCCGGACATATTTGCATTTCCGGAATGATCGTTTAGCCTCGTAATTGAGGAGAAGATCATGACCCTGTTGAAGACCGCATTGCTGGCCTTTGCGCTTGTCGCGGGCGCGGCGCAGGCACGGATGCTCGATCCCAAAGTGCCCGCCGACGCGTTCGAAATTTCCAAACGCACCCAATGCGGCGAAGCGGACGGCAAGCAGGCTGTCTATCACTTTGCAGGCAAAATCTATTCGCGGGTCGAAGGCGAGCCGGACCGGCTGCTGTTCCTTGCCGAAGGTATGAACGTGCGCCAGTGTGTTGCCGTTGATGATCCAAAGCGCGGCAAGGGCTATCGCCTCGTCAGCCGTGAGGTGCTGTTTTATCTGGATCCAAAGACGGGCCGGATCCTGCGGCAATGGGTAAACCCGTGGTCGGGCGAAACCATCGACGTGATGCATATCCACAATGATCCGGTGAACCAGCGACCGAGCTTTCCGATCGGGATCGACGGCAAGCCCGCCAGCTTTACCGTGCGGCGCGAGGGCAAGTGGCTGTTCATGCCGTTCGAAGTGCCGCTGTTTTATGAAAACGTCCTTGGCGGCGGGTATCAGGATTATGTCGGCGGCAAATATCACGCGATGGAGATTTTCGATTTCGTCGCCGACGCGGGCGACATGCTCGATACGAGGAACGCGACATCCTATCCGAGCATCGCGTGGGTTCGCGTGTCGGACTGGATGCCGTGGATGAAGCAACGCGGGCGGCAGGGGCTTATGCTCTTCAACGCCGTCGGATCGAAGCTCAAGTCGTACGACGACTTGCCGGTCATCATGAAGGACGAGATCGCGAAGAACTATCCGGCTTATACGACGCCCCCGCCCGGCGATGACACGCGCCCGAATGCGACAACCTGGACCGTGTTCAAAGCGCAAGTCGATGCTGCGCGGGCAGCAGCGCCAAAGCCATGACCCAAAGCCTGACCCAAAGCCAGACAAAGCGCATTTGACAAACA
>JAYUQI010000123.1:0-3825 GCA_043756805.1 Sphingomonas sp. | reverse complement strand
GCGATCAGGATGCTTGGCGACAACGCACCGTTCGACGCCAAGCATGTCGGCGTCATCGCGCGCTTCCGCCCCGGCGAGTTGTATGACCAGGCAATGATCGACGATCTGCGTCGCGCGCTGATCGCGACGGGCCTGATCTCGACCGTCAAGCTCGAACCGGTCGAGGGCAGCGCGCCGGGGACAGTCGATATTGCCACCACCATCGAACCCGCGCCGGTCCGCACCGTCGCAGGTGAAGTCGGCTATGGCACCGGCGAAGGATTCCGCGTCGAAGCCAGCTGGCAGCACCGCAATTTCATCCGTCCCGAAGGCGCTGTGACATTCCGCGGCGTGGCGGGGACGCGTGAACAGTCGCTCGGCGCGCTGCTCCGCATGGGCAATTTCCGGCGGCGCGACCAGGTGCTCAATGCGTCGATGGTCGCCAGCCGCGAACGGCGCGCTGCCTATGACGCGAGCACTTTCGAAATTGCGGCCAGCCTCGAGCGGCAAACGAATATCATCTGGCAAAAGCCGTGGGTGTTCAGCCTTGGGTTCGAATTGCTGGCATCGGACGAAAAAGATTTCGTGCCGACAGCGGGCATATCGCAGCGGCGGACCTATTTCATCGGCGCGTTGCCCGCGACGCTGGGCTATGACGGGTCGGACGATCTGCTCGATCCAAAGCGCGGGTTTCGCTTGTCGGGGCGCGTCTCGCCCGAAGTATCGCTGTCGGGCAAGACCTTTGGCTATGTCCGTGGTCAGGTCGATGCCAGCGGTTATGTCCCCATTGGCGAGAAAGTCGTGATTGCCGGCCGCGCGCGGATCGGCATGACGGCGGGTGCGGCGCGCGACGATATTGCCCCGTCGCGGCTGTTTTACTCGGGCGGCGGCGGATCAGTGCGCGGCTATGGCTATCAGGAAATCGGCCCGCGCAATGTGCTTGATCGGCCGATCGGTGGGCGCAGTCTGGCTGAATTCTCGCTCGAAGCGCGTGTCCGCCTGCCGATTTTTGGCGGCAATTTCGGCGTGGTGCCATTCGTTGACGCGGGGAATATCTACACGGAGTCGATCCCGAAATTCTCCGGCTTGCGTATCGGCGCGGGCGTCGGCTTGCGCTATTATTCGAATTTCGGCCCGATCCGTATCGACGTCGGCACGCCGCTTGGCCGCCGCAAAGGCGAATCGATTGTCGCGGTGCAGGTTTCGCTGGGTCAAGCGTTTTGACGTGGATTCCCCCCACCACCGTTTGCCCTGAGCTTGTCGAAGGGTTGTCCTCACCTTTGCAATGGCCGAGAAGAAGGGCAGGGCTTCGACAAGCTCAGCCAGAACGGTGGGGGCGGTGAAACGTGCGCTCAAATGGATCGGCGGCATCCTGCTCGCGCTGGTGCTTGTCGCAGGCGCGCTCTTGATCATTGCCGACAGCAGCACGGGCCACCGTTTCCTGGTCGACAGGATCGAAGCGCTGCGCCCGGCATCGGGGCTGCGGTTTCAGATCGGCCGTATCGAAGGCTCGATCTGGAACAAGGCCCGCCTCCGCGACCTGCGCGTCTCGGATGCAAGCGGCGTGTTTTTCGAAAGCCCCGACGTGGCGCTCGACTGGACGCCGCGCGCCTGGCTCGACAATCGCCTCGACATCACCAGCCTGACGGCCGACGCAGCGACCCTCCGCCGTCTGCCCAAGCTCGTGCCCTCGGGTAAAAAGGGGCCGATCCTGCCCGAATTCGATATTTATATCGGGCGGCTGGCGATCAATCGGCTGACGATTGGTGATGCAGTGTCGGGCAAGGCGCGCCGTGGCAAGCTCGAGGCGAAAGCCGACATCCGCGATGGCCGTGCGCTCGTGATTGCCAATGTGCGGACCACCGGCGGCGATCTGCTCGCGCTCAATCTCGATGCCGCGCCCGATCGCAACAGGTTCGACATATCGGGCACGCTCGATGCGCCTGCGGGCGGTCTGTTCGGCGCGATGCTCGGGACGCAGCGGCCGGTGACGGCGCAGGTCGACGGCGACGGATCGTGGGAGAACTGGAAAGGGACGCTGGCGGCAACGGCGTCGGGCGGGCGGATCATATCGCTCGATCTGATGGCGCGCGGCGGCCGTTATGATGTCGAGGGACAACTCGCGCCGTCACTGATCACGCAAGGTAAACTGATGCGCCTCACCGCGCCGGTCGTCCGCGTGAAGGGCAATGCGATGCTCGCCAACCGTCGTCTCGATACCCACATCGCTTTGGCATCGGATGCGCTTGCCGTCAGCGCAAACGGGATCATCGATCTTTCGGACAGCAGTTTCGAAGCGATGCGCATCGATGCGCGTCTGCTGCGTCCCAACGCGCTGCTCGACAACATGACCGGGCGGAACATTGCGCTGAAAGCAATGCTCGACGGGACGTTTGCGACTGCGCGGTTCGACTATCTGCTGACGGCGGAGCGCGCCGCGTTTGACCAGACCGGTTTCGAAAATGTCCGCGCGTCGGGGCAGGGGCGGCTGGGCGGCACGCCGGTCAATGTCCCGCTCCGGCTGACCGCGGCCCGCGTCACGGGCGTTGGCGATGTCGCGGGCGGGATCCTGCGCAACCTGTCGGTCGATGGCGTGTTGAAAGTCACGCCACGGCTGATCACGGGCGAAAATCTGCGCCTCGCGTCGGACAAGCTGACCAGCCGGATCACGTTGCTGATCGATCTGACCAACGGCCGTTATGATATTGCGCTGGCGGGGCAACTCGGGCGCTATCTGATCCCCGGCCTCGGCATTGTCGATGTGAAGTCCACGCTCAAGATCGTGCCCGGCCCGAACGGTGTCGGCACGCGGATCATCGGGCGCGGCGAAGCCTGGGTGCGGCGGCTCGACAATGCGTTTCTCGCCAGCCTGACCGGCGGGTTGCCTTATATCGAAACGGGGCTGGAGCGCGGCGGCGACGGCATCCTCCGCTTCAGGAACCTGCGGCTGCGCTCGCCCGCGCTGCAACTGGTCGGCAATGGCTATCGCCGCAACGATGGCACGTTCTTTTTCGAAGGAACGGGACGACAGGCGCGCTACGGCCCTGTCCGTTTGCGGCTCGACGGACGGATTGACCGGCCAAAGATCGACCTGATCCTCGCGCGGCCGATGGACTCGCTCGGCCTGCGCGATGTTCAGGCGACGCTGAACCCGACTGCCAGCGGATTCAGCTGGTCAGCGCGGGGAACCTCGACGCTCGGTCCGTTCACGGGGAACGGCGCGATCCTGCTGCCCAAGAACGGCAATGCCGTGATCCAGATTGCCGCGCTCGATGCGTCGGGCCTGCGCGCCACGGGGTCTTTGCAGGCGCTGAACGGCGGGCTGGCAGGGCAGATGGCGCTGAACGGCAGCGGCGTTTCGGGCACGCTCGATTTCGCCGTTCCGAACAGCGTCCAGCGCATCGAAGCGCATCTGGTGGCGCGCGATGCCAAACTGGCGGGGCCACCGGTTATCGCGGCGCGGCGCGGGCAGCTTGATGCGGTCATGCTGCTTGATCCGCGCGGCACGACGATCGACGCGACTGTGACCGGGCAGGGGCTGCGCTATGGCAATCTCACGCTCGCCAAGCTGAACGGCACGGCAAAGCTGCGCGACGGCAGTGGCGAAGTCCGCGCCGCGTTCGCCGGTTCGCGCGGGCGGACTTTCGATCTGCAGACGGTGGCGCAGGTTTCGCCCGAGCGGATCAGCATCGTCGGCGCGGGCACAGTCGATCGCCGCCCGATCAAGCTCGATGCGCCCGCCGTGCTGACACGGACCGGCGCAGACTGGTCGCTCGCGCCGACCGCACTCAGCTTTGCCGGCGGCACCGCGCGCGTTTCGGGACGCTTCGGCGGCGCGGCGACGGC
>JAYUQI010000122.1:0-10861 GCA_043756805.1 Sphingomonas sp. | reverse complement strand
GGGAGAGCGCTGGCTCCGACACCCTGCAAAAGGGGGCGGGTGACGTAGAAGACAGCGCAATATCAAGAAGGGGGCTGACGAGGCAATCGTCACGCGGGTGCCCGGGCCACGAAAGTGGTCCGGGCATTCGCCGTTTTCGGCCCTAGAGCGGGATGCCATCAGCTTGCGGAGGGCGACATGGTGTCGGAATTCTTTACGAAGGTTACAAAGGTGACACTATGGCAGCCACGCGAAACGGGCTGGCGCGAGGATTTGAGTTCGACGGATAGAAAGAGCCGAATCGGAACGTAGCAAGAACATTTTGTGTAGGACAGGGTGTTTTGGATCATCGATGCTGCACCGCCCAAGCGTAGCCTGATGTCATCACTCTCTAAATCTCGACTTGGCTACCCAACTCGACGACACGGTTGGTTGGCAGACGGAAAAATTCCATCGCGCTTTCAGCGTTGCGCAGCATCCATGCGAAAAGCTTTTCACGCCAGATCGCCATGCCGGGGCGCGATGACGGCAGCAGCGTCTGTCGCGCAAGGAAGAAGCTCGTATCCATCATCTTGAAGGCTGGGCCACAGCCGGTGAGTCGCGCCAGTGCATCGGGGACATCAGGTTCCTGCATAAAGCCATATTTGATGACGAGGCGGTGAAACCCTTCGCCCAGATCCTCGAGGCGACAGCGGGTATCATCCTCGACATAGGGCATATCCACGATCTTGACGGTCAGCAGGATGATGCGCTCGTGCAGCACTTTGTTGTGCTTGAGATTGTGGAGCAGCGCGTGGGGTACACCATCGGGCGTCGAGGTCATGAACACCGCAGTGCCCGATACGCGCGTGGCCGAGCTTGCCGCCGACGATATGAACACCTTGATCGGCATGGCGGCTTCGCGGAGGCGCGCCATCATAAGCTGCCGCCCGCGTGCCCATGTCGTCAGCAACGTAAAAATGATCATCCCCACAAGCAGCGGGAACCAGCCGCCATCGGGCACCTTGGTCAGATTGGATGCAAGATAGGCGATGTCCACCGCGAAAAACACCGCGAGCAATCCGACGGCGAGCACGCGGTTCCACTTCCACAGGCTGAACAACACAACCGCAAGCAGACAGGTATCGATGAACATCGCGCCGGTAACGGCAATCCCGTAGGCCGCAGCCAATCGGCTCGACGATCCGAAGAAAAGGACCAGCAGCAGCACCATGATCATCAGCGCCCAATTGACGACGGGGATATAGATTTGCCCGTATGCATCTTTGCTGGTGTGCTGGATGCGCAGGCGTGGGATGAAACCCAGCTGGATTGCTTGCTGGGTGAGCGAGAATGCCCCCGAGATGACCGCCTGACTGGCGATGATCGTCGCCAGGATGGCAAGAATGACGACCGGCAGGCGAATGGCTTCGGGCGCGAGAAGAAAGAAGGGGTTCTTGATTGCTTCCGCAGCAGCAGCGGGGTCCAGCGAGAGGATCATCGCTCCCTGACCCAGATAGTTGAGCATAAGGCCGGGCAAAACGAAGAATAGCCACGAGACGCGGATCGGATTGCGCCCGAAATGCCCCATGTCGGCATAGAGCGCCTCGGCACCTGTCACGGCGAGCACGACCGACCCGAGCGCCAGAAATGCCTTCCACCCATCGGTCATAAAGAACTGGAAGGCATAATATGGATTGAGCGCGCCGAGGATGATTTCGGGCATTTTCACGATTTCCATCACGCCAAGGACAGCGATGGTCGTAAAATAGGTGATCATGATGGGGCCAAACAACGCACCGACCTTTGCCGTGCCGCGCGATTGAATCATGAAAAGGCCAATCAAGATGATGACCGAAAACGGAATCACGTAGGGCGCGAAACGGGCATCGACGACAATGAGACCTTCCGACGCCGAAAGCACCGACATGGCCGGTGTAATCATGCTGTCGCCATAGAACAGCGCAGTCGCAAAGACGCCCAGCATGATAATCGGTGCCGACCATCGTTTGCCAGCAGTCATGCGATTGATCAGTGCGAGCAGCGCAAGGCTGCCGCCTTCCCCCTTGTTATCAGCGCGCATGATGATGGACACATATTTGAACGTGACGACGATCATCATCGACCAAAAAATCAGGCTGAGAACACCGTAGATGTGCAGCGGATCGGGCGTTAGAACATGGTGCCCGGCGAAAGTTTCGCGGAATGCATAAATCGGGCTTGTGCCGATGTCGCCGAAGACGATTCCGATCGATCCGACGACCAGTTTGGCAGTGCTGCCGTGGATATGATGGCCTTGGCTGTCCTCGTCGTCATGCGGGGAGACAGTGGCTTGCGTCGTCGACATAAAGCTGGGAACCAGCCTTTCGTAAAAAGTGCCTGCAACCGCATCTAACCTCGGTCGGGCCGCGCGCCTAGCACTTCATTCAGGGCCACGCAATTCGAGACAATGGCGATCAGATCATCTATGAGCGCGCAACATTATTATGCTAAATTTTTTACAGGAGTCGGATGATGCGCGTTGGCGTGCCCAAGGAAATCAAGAACCATGAATATCGTGTTGGGCTGACTCCGGCTTCTGTCGCCGAACTGACGGCGCAGGGACATGAAGTGCTCGTCGAGGCGCTGGCGGGCAACGGCATCGATTTCAGCGACCGTGATTATATGGACGCCGGCGCGCGCATCCTGCCCAACGCTGCTGAAGTTTTTGCTGCTGCCGAGATGATCGTGAAGGTCAAGGAGCCGCAGCCGGGCGAAATCGCGATGCTGCGCCCGCATCACACGCTGTTCACATATTTGCACCTTGCGGCTGACAAGGCGCAGGCCGAGGGGCTGATGAAGTCGGGTGCGACCTGCATTGCTTATGAGACGGTCACGTCGCGGTCGGGGCAATTGCCGTTGCTCAAGCCGATGTCCGAAGTCGCGGGCCGCATGTCGGTTCAGGTCGGCGCACATTATCTCGAAAAGGAACAGGGCGGCCGCGGCGTTTTGCTCGGCGGGGTGCCGGGTGTTGCCCCGGCCCGTGTAGCGATCCTCGGTGGCGGGGTATCCGGCGTCAATGCGGCCCAAATGGCCGTCGGGATGCGTGCTGATGTGACGATCTATGACATTAACATGGACCGCCTCGCCGAACTCGACATGTTTTTCTCGAGCCAGATCAAGACAGCCTATGCGTCAAAGGCCGCCATCGCCGCCGCTGTCGCCAAGGCGCATCTGGTCATCGGTGCCGTCCTCGTCCCTGGTGCGGCGGCCCCCAAATTGGTTACCCGCGACATGCTCAAGACGATGAAACGCGGGTCAGTCCTCGTCGATATTGCCATCGACCAAGGAGGTTGTTTCGAAACCAGCCATGCCACCACGCATGACGATCCTGTGTTCACCGTCGACGGCATTATCCATTATTGCGTGGCGAACATGCCCGGCGCCGTCGCGCGGACGTCGGCCTTTGCGCTCAACAATGCGACGCTGCCTTTTGCGGTCCGCCTTGCCAATCTCGGCGCTGATGCGGCGATGAAAGCCGACCCACATTTCGCTGCCGGGTTGAACGTTTCGCATGGCAATATCCGTCACCAGGCAGTTGCCGACGCGCTGGACTTGCCTTTCGTCGCATAGCTGCGTATTTGCGCCGCTCCCCGGACCATGGTCATCCCTGGAGGCGTGGCGGGCAATTTGGAGACTAAACATGAGCGATCAGCTGACTTTGTCGGCCGAAGCGCGCGAGCGGGCAGGCAAGGGAGCCTCCCGCGCTCTGCGTCGTGAAGGCCGCGTTCCCGCCGTTATCTACGGCAACAACGAAGAACCCACGACGGTTCATCTCGAAGAAAAGGCGCTGATGAAAGCGCTGCACACCGGGCACTTCATGAACTCGGTCGTGATGGTCGGCGTCGGTGGCAAGGATGTTCGCACCCTGCCCAAGGACGTATCGTTCCATCCCGTGACCGATCGCCCGCTGCACGTCGATTTCCTGCGGATTTCGGAACATGCCAAGGTCACGGTCAACGTGCCGGTGCATTTCATCAACGAACTTGCTGCGCCCGGCATCAAGCGTGGCGGCGTTCTCAACGTGGTGCGTCACGAACTCGAACTGGTTTGCGATGCGGCCGAAATTCCCGACGAAATCGCGGTTGACCTGACCGGTTTCGAAGTCGGTGATTCGATCCATATTTCGGCGGTGACTTTGCCCAAGGGCGTGACGTCGGCGATTTCCGACCGCGACTATACCATCGCCACGATCGTTGCCCCGTCGGCGCTCAAGTCGAGCGAAGGCGATAGCGACGACGCCCCGGCGGAAAGCGAAGAAGCGGCGTCTTAAAAGCGCATGCAACTCTGGGTTGGCCTCGGCAATCCCGGCGCGGACTATGCCATGCACCGCCACAATGTCGGGTATATGGCGGCAGACGTGATTGCATCCGAATATAGCTTCGGCCCCTGGAAATCGAAATTCCAGGGGCTGATCGCCGAAGGACGCATTGGCACGGAAAAAGTCCTGCTGCTCAAACCCGCGACATTCATGAACGACAGCGGCCGCAGCGTTGGCGAGGCCATGCGCTTCTATAAACTCGAAACCAGCGACGTGACCGTGTTCTACGACGAACTCGATCTAGCGCCGCTCAAGGTCAAGGTCCGCATTGGCGGCGGCGCGGCGGGGCATAACGGCATTCGCTCGACCGTCTCGCACATCGGCGAAGATTTCCGCCGCGTCCGCATCGGCATCGGTCATCCGGGGCATAAGGACAGGGTAACAGGGCATGTGCTCGGGAATTACGCCAAGGCTGAGGTGGACGATGTTACGCAACTGCTTGGTGCCATCGCAGCGGAAGCGGAATGGCTGGCCAAAGACGACGATGTGCGCTTTATGAATGATGTGGCCCAAAGGACCAACGGGCGAATGGGTGTCCAATTATAGACATCGCAACGCTTTTTTGTAATACAATGACCTCATGGCAGAGACAGTCGACAATCTGGTGCTTGAGCATCTCAAGAAAATTCAGGGCGAGCAATCGGCCTCGCGCGAGCGCGATTCAGAGATTTTAAGCAGGCTCGCGCATATCGAAACCTCGGTCGCGCGGCTGGCACGCGACGGTGCCGACAATTTTGCCGAGGTCATTGCGGACCGGCACGCCGTCGACAAGCTCAAGGAGCGGATCGAACGCATCGAGCGCCGCTTGGAATTGCAACCCTAACGATTCGCCGATGAGTGTATAGCGGTGCACAGCGCAATGCCGTGCGGTTTATGAAAGACGTCGCCGTCCGCCTCGCGCCGTCACCCTGAACTTGTTTCAGGATCCAACCCCCGCAAGAGCTGTTGGTCGTATTAACCGATGGATGCTGAAACAAGTTCAGCATGACGGATCAAAGTATATGGGTTTCAAATGCGGTATCGTCGGGCTGCCCAATGTCGGCAAGTCCACACTATTTAACGCACTCACCGAAACGGCGGCGGCGCAGGCAGCGAATTATCCGTTTTGCACCATCGAGCCCAATGTTGGGCAGGTTGCGGTCCCCGATCCGCGGCTTGATGACATCGCCCGGATCGGTGGATCGGCCAAGATCATCGAGACGCAACTGGCGTTTGTCGACATTGCGGGTCTCGTGCGCGGGGCATCGACGGGCGAAGGTCTTGGCAACCAGTTCCTCGGCAACATCCGCGAAGTCGATGCCATCGTCCATGTCCTGCGCTGTTTCGAAGGCGGCGACGTCACGCATGTCGAGGGCAAGGTTGACCCCATCGACGATGCCGAAACGGTCGAGACCGAACTCATGCTGTCCGACCTCGAGAGCCTCGAAAAGCGCGTGCCGAACCTGATCAAAAAGGGGCAGCAAGGCGACAAGGAAGCCAAGGCCGCTGCTGAGGTTTTGGGTCGCGCGCTGGAATTGTTGCGCGCAGGGTCGCCTGCCCGCCTCACCAAGATCACCGATCCCGAAGAAGAGCGCCTGTTTGCTCAGGCGCAATTGCTGACCGCAAAACCTGTGCTCTACGTCTGCAATGTCGATGAAGCCTCGGCAGCGGACGGCAATGCCCTCTCCGCCCGTGTGTTCGAAAAAGCCAAAGCCGAAGGGGCACAGGCGGTCGTCGTTTCCGCCGCAATCGAAGCCGACATTGCGACGATGCCCGCCGAAGACCGCGCCGAATTCCTGTCGGACCTCGGCCTCACCGAAACCGGCCTGACCCGCGTTATCCGCGCGGGCTATGAATTGCTCCACCTGATCACCTTTTTCACTGTCGGCCCCAAGGAAGCGCGCGCCTGGACCGTCCACAAAGGCGCAACCGCCCCAAATGCAGCAGGCGTCATTCACACCGATTTCGAAAAAGGTTTCATCCGCGCCGAAACGATGGCCTATGCCGATTACGTTGCGCACAATGGCGAAGCGGGCGCGAAGGAAGCCGGCAAATGGCGCTCCGAAGGGAAAGATTACACTGTGTTCGATGGTGATATCATGCTGTTCCGGTTCAACGTCTGATGCTGTATTTCGAAGACGTCGTGCCCGGCACGAAGTCGGCATTCGGTCGGTATGAAGTGACCCGTGAGGAAGTGGTCGAGTTCGCGACCAAATATGATCCGCAACCGTTCCATCTGTCGGACGAAGCCGCCGCCAAAACCCATTTCGGAAAACTCGCCGCAAGTGGCTGGCATACGACGGCGATGATGATGCGGATGCTGGTCGATAATATGTCGGCGATCCAGCAAGCGGGACTAGGATCACCCGGGCTCGACGAACTGCGCTGGCTCACCCCCGTTTATCCAGGCGACATCCTGCGCGTTGAAACCGAAGTCCTCGACAAGCGTCCCTCGCGCAGCCGCGCCGATATGGGATCATTCCGGTCTAAAGCCACAATCTATAATCAGGACGACATTGCCGTAATGACGGTCATATCGATTGGCCTGATCCGGCGGCGACCCGACGCGGGTTAATTGCTTGATTCCGTAGTCCTGAGCCTGTCGAAGGACGGTTCGACGCGTTAACCGTGCTTCGACAAGCTCAGCACTGCGGATAGCGGTTAGTGCCCGGCAAATTCCATCAGGCTGCTGACCGGAATTCCTGCGGCGCGTAGCCGATCCGCGCCACCGAGATCCGGCAGGTCAATCGCGAACAACGCACCGACAACCTCTGCGCCAGCCTCGCGCAATAAATTGACGCAAGCCAGCGCCGTGCCGCCCGTCGCGATCAGGTCATCGACAATCAGCGCGCGATGACCGGGCAGAACCGCCCCGACATGAAGCTCCAAGCGATCGGTGCCATATTCAAGCGCGTAATCGACGCCAAGCGTCGCGCCCGGCAACTTGCCCTTCTTGCGCGCCGGGATGACCCCTGCCCCCAGCGCGACTGCGACGGGCGCACCGAACAGAAAGCCGCGCGCATCGATCGCTATGATCCGGTCAGGATTCAGCGGCCGCGCCAGTGCCACCATCGCATCAATCGACGCGGCAAACCCGGCGCCGTCAGACAACAACGTCGAAATATCGCGAAACTCAATGCCGGGCTTCGGGAAATCGGGGATGGTGCGGACGAGCGATTTCAGCGCATCCGCATCCATAATCATGCTTTCGGTTTTTTCTTGTCGGCCCAGATCGTCCGGTAGGCCGCATAGGCTAATCCGGTAAAGATCAACAGGTAAGCCATTGACGCCCAGCCTGCTGTCTTACGGTTTTCCATTTTCGGCTCAGCGGCCCATGTCAGGAACGCCGTCACGTCCTTGGCCATCTGGTCAACCGACGACTTGGTTCCGTCCGAATAGCTGACCTGCCCATCGGTCAATGGCGGCGCCATCGCGAGATTGAGGTTCGGGAAATAGGGATTGTAATACAACCCCTCGCCCGTTTTTACGTCGGGGTATTTCTTGAGGAGCGTTGCGGGCTGCTCCATGTAGCCGGTCAGCAGCGAGTACATATATTCCGGCCCATGATGCCGCGCCTTAATGATCAACGACTGATCGGGCGGGATCGCGTTGTTGTTTGCCGCGCGAGCTGCCGTGTCATTGGCGAACGGCTTGGGGAAACGATCTGATGGCAGTGATTTGCGCGTGGTCACTTCGCCGGTTGCAGGATCAATCGACGGCGTTTCCAATGGCCAGGTCTTGGCGATTGCTTTCACTTCGGGCTTGCTGAAGCCAATCTGCTCAAGATCGCGAAACGCCACATATTTCAGGCTGTGGCACGCCGAACAGACTTCCTTGTAAACCTGAAATCCGCGCTGAAGCTGGCGGTTATCAAACTTGCCCATTGGACCTGCAAAAGAGAAATCGACTTCTTTTAGCGGGAATTGCTTGCGGACATAATGTTCGGCGGTTTCGATATGTGGTTCCGACACATAGGCGATGACGCCCCACATCAGCGACCACAGCGCGATTGCAACAAAACCTATTCCGGCCAAAGGGCCGAGCAAACGAACCATCTGTATGCTTCCTTA
The DNA here is from genome assembly GCA_043756805.1 of Sphingomonas sp. Taxonomy (GTDB): domain Bacteria; phylum Pseudomonadota; class Alphaproteobacteria; order Sphingomonadales; family Sphingomonadaceae; genus Sphingomonas_O. The sequence goes on along the minus strand of JAYUQI010000122.1, from coordinate 2,494 downwards.
TTCAGCCGGCGCCAGCTGCGGCCCACCATGGCCCAGCCCGCTCGGTGCTGTATATTTTTCTTCGACATAGCCCTTGCCGAGCACTGCTTCCGTGATGGAGCTGGGCAATGGCAGCGGCTTTTCAATCATCGAGACAATCGGCAGGATAATCAGGAAATGCGCGAAATAATATGCCGTCGCGAGCTGGCTAAGCATCACATAGGGCTCCTCGGCAGGCGCGCCGCCACAATAACCGAGGACGGCAATGCAGGGGATAAGCCCGAACCAGAAGAACTTCTTGAACAGCGGGCGATAATTGCCCGAGCGCACCGGCGACGTATCGAGCCACGGCAGGAAAAACAGCAGGATGATCGATCCGAACATTGCGATCACGCCGAGCAGTTTTGCGGGCAGGATGAAATCGACCGTAAAGGCACGCAAAATCGCATAGAACGGCCAGAAATACCATTCGGGCACGATGTGCGCGGGCGTCGACATCGGATTGGCTTCGATATAATTATCGGCGTGGCCAAGGAAGTTCGGCGCAAAGAACAACAGCGACGCAAACAGAATCAAAAAGATCCCAAGTCCGAAACCGTCCTTTGCGGTGTAGTAAGGATGGAAAGGCACCGTATCCTGCGGCCCCTTCACGCTGACGCCCGTGGGATTCGATGATCCCGGAATGTGCAACGCCCAGACGTGCAGAATGATGACACCCAACGTCACGAACGGTAGCAGATAATGCAGCGAGAAGAAGCGGTTGAGCGCGGCGTTATCCGGCGCAAATCCGCCGAGGATCAGCGTTTGCAGTGACTCGCCGACGAGCGGGATCGCGCTGAACAGACCCGTAATCACCTGCGCGCCCCAGAAGCTCATCTGACCCCATGGAAGCACATAGCCCATGAACGCCGTCGCCATCATCAACAGGAAAATAACAAGGCCGAGCAGCCAGATGACTTCGCGTGGCGGCTTGTAGGATCCGTAATAAAGCCCGCGGAAAATGTGCAGATACACGACGATAAAGAACATCGACGCGCCATTCGCGTGCGCATAGCGCAGGAACCAGCCACCATTGACGTCGCGCATGATGTGCTCGACCGACGCGAATGCCACGCTCGTGTCGGCGCGGAAATGCATGGCTAGAACAATGCCTGTGATGATCTGGATCATCAGCGCGGCCCCGGCGAGAACGCCGAAATTCCAGAAATAGTTAAGATTACGCGGCACCGGATAACCCGCACCCACCGCATTATAGACGAGACGCGGCAGCGGCAGCTTCTCGTCAAGATAGCGCATCAGCGGCGCTTTTGGCTCATAGGCCTTTGCCCAGGGAAAGCTCATGCTTCTACTCCCACTTCAACGGCCGTGTCAGACCGGAATGCATAGTCGGGTACTTCTAGATTCTTTGGCGCCGGCCCTTTGCGGACCCTACCGGCCGTGTCGTAGTGCGAACCGTGACACGGGCAGAAATAACCACCAAATTCGCCTTTGTTCTCTCCTTCAGCGGCACCCAGCGGGACACAGCCGAGATGCGTGCAGACGCCCTTGGTGATAAGCCACTGCGATTTGCCCGCCTTGGTGCGGTCTGCCAGAGTCTGCGGATCACGAAGACCTGACACCGCGACCTTGCTGGCAGCCGCAATCTCGGCACCGGTCAAGTGACGGACGAACAACGGCTGTTTTCGGAAAATTGCCTTGATTGCCTGCCCTTCGGCGATTGACGACAGGTCAAGCTCAAGCGTCGCTTCGGCCAACACGTCGGCTGACGGGTTCATCTGGTTGACCAGAGGGATCGCGATAACGCCCGCGCCCATGCCCGCAAAGCTCACGGCAGCAATATTTATAAAGTCGCGCCGACGAACGCCACTGCCTTCGTCGGTATAAGCGGCATCGGGGTTCACCCCTGCCAGCGCCTTTTCGGCCATTCGTTCTCAACCCTTATCAAGAAGCACGCGGCACTGCGGTGCTAAGTCCGTTGATACGGACTTCGGCTGCAAATACTCTCTCTGTGGCGGCTTGCAAGCAGGAATTGACACTTGTGACAGGATCGTTGACCCATTATTGCGCTGTCTGATGCGGATCGCGCTTTATCAGCCGGAAATTGCCGGAAATGTGGGGGCTGTCCTGCGTCTTGCCGCCTGCATGGGCGTCGGTGTCGACATCATTGAACCGACTGGATTCGTTTTTTCCGATGCGCGGATGAAGCGCGCGGGTATGGATTATATCGATCAGGCCGACATGGTGCGTTATTCGGATTGGTCGGCATTCCATGCGCAGATCGACGGCCGTCTGATTTTGATGACTACAAAAGGCGTCGAGCCCCTATTCGAAACAGCATTTCGCCCCAATGACATCCTGATGTTCGGTCAGGAAAGCGCGGGCGTGCCCGAAAGTGTGGCCGCGCAATGCGCCGCACGAGTGCGAATTCCGATTATGGCATCGGCACGGTCGTTGAACCTGTCGGTGTCTGTCGGTATCGCGCTTGCCGAAGCACTGCGCCAGACAGGGGGATTGC
>JAYUQI010000121.1:0-3849 GCA_043756805.1 Sphingomonas sp. | reverse complement strand
GAAATTCGGGATTGATCGCCTGCTCACCGAGCCGGCATTGCGCGCGCCGCTCGAGGGTAGGCGCGTTGCGCTGCTCGCCCACCCGGCGTCGGTGACTGAAGACCTGACGCATTCACTCGATGCGCTGATCGCTTGCGGCGTCAATATCACCGCCGCCTTCGGCCCGCAGCATGGCCTGCGCGGGGACAAACAGGATAATATGGTCGAGAGCCCCGACTATACTGATCCCGTCCACGGCATTCCGGTGTTCAGCCTTTATGGCGAAGTGCGCCGCCCGACAGGTCAGTCGATGGGCACGTTTGACGTGATCCTGATTGATTTACAGGATCTTGGTTGCCGGATCTACACGTTCATCACGACGCTGCTCTACATCCTCGAAGCCGCAGCTGCGCATGGCAAGACAGTCTGGGTTCTCGATCGACCCAATCCAGCCGGGCGTCCCGTAGAGGGTCTGACGCTGCGACCGGGCTGGGAGAGTTTTGTGGGTGCGGGGCCGATGCCGATGCGCCACGGGCTGACGCTCGGTGAGCTGGGGCATTGGTTCATCGATCACTTCAAGCTTGATGTTGAGTATCGGGTGATCACGATGGAGGGGTATGAGCCCGATATGGCGCCCGGCTTCGGCTGGCCGATGGATCGCATCTGGATCAATCCAAGTCCGAATGCCCCAAACATCAACATGGCGCGTGCGTATGCGGGCACCGTGATGCTTGAGGGCACGACGCTGTCCGAAGGGCGGGGCACCACGCGACCGCTCGAGATTTTCGGAGCCCCTGACATCGAAGCGCGTGCCGTCCGTGCCGAGATGCAGCGCGTTGCGCCGCACTGGCTGAACGGCTGCGTGCTTCGTGAAACCTCATTCGAGCCGACATTCCACAAGCATGTCGGCCAGCTTTGTAGCGGCTTGCATATCCATGCCGAGGGCGCGGTCTATGGCCATCACGTCTTCAAACCGTGGCGGCTGCAGGCGCTGGCGTTCAAAGCGATTCGCAATCTCCACCCCGATTACGATCTCTGGCGCGATTTTCCCTATGAATATGCATTCGGCAAACTGGCGATTGATGTCATCAACGGCGGCCCTGCCTTGCGCGCGTGGGTCGATGACGCATCGGCGACGCCCGACGATCTCGATACGCTGACCGCGACCGATGAAGCCGCGTGGGTTGATACGAGTCGCCGCTACCGCCGCTACTAGGGTCAGGACCTGTTAAATTCACGGTCGTGACAGGGGGAGATTTGTTTCGTGGCTAGGCGCGCGTGCAGCGGGATAGCCCTTGCTATCGCGCAAGCGTGCAACGCCGCCACGGGACAAATATCCCCCTGCCCGCAGGGTGACATCCATAAGGGCGATCTGCCGCGTCGAGAACGCTCACCGTGGCAAGGGCCACGCTTTCACGCCCTCTCCTCGCAGATCATCCCTTCTGGATGTCATCACGACCGCGAATTTAACAGGTCCTGACCCTAAAGTCCTGACACTTCCCTAACGCCGCATACACTACCTCTTTACGCCCTTTTGTTATTGCAATGGGTGACAAGAGCAGAACGCGCACCTTGTTCGTGTGTTTTGACGATGCGTATTTTAAGGACCGGCATGATCGGACAAGCACTTTCTCCGGGATTATCACGCGACGCCGCTGATGCGCTGCTGGCGCTCGTGCGTGCCGAGGGTAGTGCCGCGCATCGCCATCCGTTGTCCGATGTGCTGACACAGGGCCCCGAAGCCGCGCGCAATGTGGCGGACATCGTCCATCTTTTGTGCCTGCTTCACGGTCGCCACCCCGGCGTCGTCGATTATGCCATTGATCGCGTGACCAATTCGGCAACGCGGGCATTTCTGACGGATGCTGCCGATGCGTTTGCAAACGAGCGCGCTTTGTTGACCAAGCTGGTTGTGGCCGTTGGTCCGTTGCCGAGTACGCCTGGTCAGGCGGATACCGAAACGACGGTCCTAGCCCAGCATCATGCCATTGAGATGCTGGCTCAATCCGAACGGACGGGTTGCGCGTTTGGCGCCGCACTCGCGCTGATTGCCGACTGGTCGGCGGTGCGGCCCGTGCTGGAAACAGCGGCCCGTCGCCTGTCGCTTGAGATCGACCGGTCGGACTTACCGAACGCAACTGTTATCGCGTCGGTTATCCGCTCGGCCGAAAACAGCGCTGCGGCCGATCGTGCCATGTTGTTTGGCGCGCAACAGATCCTGGCGCAGCACCGTGGTCTCTGGGACTTGCTTGAAGCGCGCGCGATTGCCCGCAACGACTATTAAAGTCTTGCCCTTTGGCGGCAGGCTCGCCTAACGCACTTGACGTTAACGTCAAAGGCAGCGCGCATGAAGTTCAAGGGCACATCCGATTATGTCGCAACCGATGATCTGAAAGTCGCGGTCAATGCCGCCGTGACATTGCGCCGTCCGCTGCTCGTTAAGGGTGAGCCCGGCACGGGAAAGACCGTGCTTGCGCATGAAATCGCCAAGGCGATGGGCGCGCCGCTGATCGAATGGCATGTGAAGTCGACGACCAAGGCACATCAGGGGCTCTATGAATATGATGCCGTCGCTCGCCTCCGCGATGGCCAGCTTGGCGACGAGCGCGTCCACGATATTTCGAACTATATCCGCAAGGGGAAGTTGTGGGAGGCGTTCACGTCACCGGTTTTGCCCGTGTTGCTCATCGACGAAATCGACAAGGCCGACATCGAGTTTCCCAACGATCTGCTTCAGGAACTCGACCGGATGTCGTTCGACGTTTACGAAACGCATGAGACGATTGCGGCAAAGGAACGCCCGATTGTCATCATCACGTCGAACAATGAAAAAGAATTGCCCGACGCATTCCTGCGCCGTTGCTTCTTCCATTACATCAAGTTTCCGGATCGGGAAACGATGCAAGCCATTGTCGATGTTCACTTTCCCGGCATCCAGAAAATCCTCGTCAACAAAGCGATGGACATTTTCTATGACGTCCGCGACGTGCCAGGCCTGAAGAAAAAGCCCTCGACGAGCGAACTGCTCGACTGGCTCAAACTGCTCCTCGCCGAAGATATGCCGCTTGATGTGCTCCAGTCACGCGATCCGTCAAAAGCGATCCCGCCCTTGCACGGCGCGCTGCTTAAAAACGAACAGGACGTGATGCTGTTCGAGCGCCTCGCATTCATGGCGCGGCGGCAGGGGGCGAAGGCTTAGCCGTTTAGCGAGTAAGCGATTTCGAAGTTACCCCATCGTTTGCCATTGAACGATAATGGCACAAACACGTTCTTGACAGTGCGATAGCCGTTTTCACCGAGGTTCTGGCGATATGTCGTCAGCATGAAATCGGCATCGGATGCGACCGCCCGGGCTGTCTCGTCGTCCATGAAATTGCATCTGTTGCGGCAATTGAGCGCGTTCCAGGCCGGATCATTGGGCCGCTGGGGCAATGATTTTGCCGAGACATGCGTTGGCAGATACCCATTGATATCGGAAATAACGCTGACAATAATATTGGGGTCGGCATCGGTGATCCGGTCAAGCAACGGCTGAACAACATTGTCGGCAAAGCTATTGAATTTACTGGTAAACTGGGGCGGGTTTGACCCTTTGACAGATCGATAGTCGGTGTCAAAAACATCGCTCGCCGAAACAGTTTTGTCGGCGATGGCCGCTTCGATCAGCGATATGATTTCGCCTGTGGCCGCGACCGCCATGTTGACAAAATCGCGATCACGCTGGGCAAAGCCACTGTGGACAATGGTGTCGAGCATCTGGTTCGCGCCGACTTCGAGCGCGCCGATCTGGGCGATTGCATCACCCAACTTGTTGCGGTTTGCTGTGGCCGCTTCTGCAAAGCCGTCGAGCTCGTCGCCGACGCGGCAGAT
>JAYUQI010000120.1:0-10981 GCA_043756805.1 Sphingomonas sp. | reverse complement strand
AGGACGCGATCATCGACGAAATCAAGGCGTCGGGCCTGCGCGGGCGGGGCGGGGCGGGATTCCCGACGGGGATGAAGTGGAGCTTCATGCCCAAGGCTCCGACCGAGGGGCGGCCGAATTTCCTCGTCATCAACGCCGACGAGTCCGAACCGGGCAGTTGCAAGGACCGCGAGATTATCCGCCACGATCCGCACAAGCTGATTGAAGGCGCTTTGATCGCCGGTTTCGCGATGCGCGCGCGGGCGGCCTATATCTACATCCGCGGCGAATATATCCGCGAGGCCGAAGTGCTGTTCGCGGCAGTGGCCGAAGCCTATGCCAAGGGGCTGCTCGGCAAGAATGCCTGCAAATCGGGCTATGATTTCGATGTGTTCGTCCACCGTGGCGCGGGTGCCTATATCTGCGGCGAAGAGACCGCGATGCTCGAAAGCCTCGAAGGCAAAAAGGGCCAGCCACGCCTGAAGCCGCCCTTCCCGGCAGGCGCAGGGCTTTATGGATGCCCGACGACCGTCAACAATGTCGAGAGCATAGCCGTCGTCCCCGCGATTCTGCGACGCGGACCGGCCTGGTTCGCGGGGATCGGCAATCCGAAGAATGAAGGGACCAAGCTGTTCCAGATTTCGGGTCATGTGAACAAACCCTGCGTGGTCGAGGATGCAATGGGCATCCCGTTTCGCGAGCTGATCGACAAGCATTGCGGCGGCATTCGTGGGGGGTGGGACAATCTACTTGCAGTCATTCCCGGCGGGTCGTCAGTGCCGCTTGTCCCCGCCGCACAGATCATCGACGCGCCGATGGACTTTGACGGGTTGAAAGCAGTCGGTTCGGGCTTGGGAACCGCTGCGGTTATCGTGATGGACAAGTCGACCGACATCGTCCGCGCGATTTCGCGGCTATCCTATTTCTACAAGCACGAGTCCTGCGGCCAATGCACGCCCTGCCGCGAAGGCACCGGCTGGATGTGGCGGATGATGGAGCGCCTGCGGACGGGCGATGCGGAGATCGGCGAAATCGACCTGCTTCAGGAAGTGACCAAGCAAATCGAAGGCCACACGATTTGCGCGCTTGGCGACGCGGCGGCATGGCCGATCCAGGGATTGATTAAGCACTTCCGCCCGGAGCTCGAGCGGCGTATAAAGGAAAATGCAAGGGACAACATCATGCTGGAGGCAGCAGAATGAAGAACACCTTTGCACTCATCACATTGATCGCATCGAGCATCGCTCAGTCGGCCCATGCGCAGTTGCGCGAGCCCGATATCCGCGTGATCGGGGCGGGCGCGGCGTCCGGCGGTGCGCAGGATAGTATCGGATCGGGTGTCGGCAAGCGCGCAAAACCGGCGATTTTAAATGCCGATCCGGCAATGGCGAAAGACGATCTCGTCCGCACGTTCATGATCGACTATGCGCGCTGCATCTATGATCTTGACCGGCGCAGCGTTGACAAGATGCTTGATCAAGTGCCCGGCACAGAAGGCTATGCGAAAGCCGCCCAGCGCGCGGCTGTGAACCAATGTCTGGCAACCGGCGATATGCGGTTTCAGCAAAGTTCGTTGCAGGGGGCTGTGTTCATTCATAAATATCGTGCCGCTTACGGCCGTTCGACACCGATGCTTCGTGAGGCGCCATTTGACTATGCTACGCTTTCCGCCAGTGCGCCCGCCGATTGGAAAGGGCGTTATCTTGCTTATCGCCGCTTCGGCGAATGCGTCGTCCGCCGCGACCCTGTGGCGGCGCGAGCAATGGTAATCGGACCGATTGGTAGCGGCGCCGAAGCGGGCGCATTCCATACTTTGGCGCCTAGTTTCAGCGCGTGCATCGATGCAGGTGTAAATGCGAATTTCACGAAAGAGCGATTGAGCGGCGTGGTGGCAGAGACGCTGTATCGGCTGTCTGCGCCGGGAGGTGCGGGGAAGTGATCACGCATGTCGAAGGTTACACGATCTGTGCATTGGGCAATGCTGCGGCGGGGCCAATCCAGGTGCTGATCCGGCATTTTCGTCCAAAGATCGAACGGCGCACTACCGAACGCGCGGGCGGGGAAATGCTGGAGGCGGCGGAGTGAACGTCTGGTACGACTATCTTGAGCCGGATAAGACAGTTAACCGGCTGATTCCTCGCGAGGATTTCGCGCACACCAAAATTGGGAAACCAAGCTCTAATATTGAGTTCGAAGTTGAGACGACTGAGGCCGATCTCGCAAAGTGGATATTGGACATGCGTAGCAAAGGGCTAAGGGGTCGAGTAAGGCTTAAGTCCACCACTGGTTCGCGAAATGCCCTCTATTCAATTGCCAATTGTGAGGTGGCCTGAACCATGCCTAAACTCACCGTCGACGGCGTCGAGATCGAAGTCCCCGCTGGCGCGACTGTGCTTCAGGCATGTGAGCTCGCGGGCAAGGAAATTCCGCGTTTTTGCTACCATGAGCGGCTGAGCATCGCGGGCAATTGCCGCATGTGCCTGGTCGAGGTCGCGCCGGGGCCGCCGAAGCCGCAGGCGTCGTGTGCATTGCCGGCTGCCGAGGGGCAGATGATCCGCACCGATAGCGCGATGGTCAAGAAAGCGCGCGAGGGGGTGATGGAGTTTCTGCTCATCAATCATCCGCTCGATTGCCCGATTTGCGATCAGGGCGGCGAATGCGATTTGCAGGATCAGTCGGTGGCTTATGGCAAGGGCAAGTCGCGTTACGACGAGAACAAGCGCGCGGTGACCGAGAAATATATGGGTCCCATCGTCAAGACCGTGATGACGCGCTGCATCCAGTGCACGCGCTGCATCCGCTTTGCCGAGGAAGTTGCGGGCGTCGAGGACATTGGCGCGATCGGGCGCGGTGAATCGATGCAGATCACCACCTATCTGGAACATGCGATCCAGTCCGAATTGTCGGGCAATGTCGTCGATCTGTGCCCGGTCGGCGCGTTGACGTCGAAGCCTTATGCGTTCGAGGCGCGGCCGTGGGAGTTAAAAAAGACGCCGGCCATTGATGTGATGGATGCGGTAGGCACCAACATCCGGCTCGATTCACGCGGGCGGCAAGTGCTGCGTGCGCTGCCGCGGATCAACGAGGATGTGAACGAGGAATGGGCGTCGGACAAGACGCGGCACGCCGTTGATGGCCTTGTAAGGAAGCGGCTGGACCGTCCGTTTGTCAGACGGAATGGCAAGCTGGAAGCGGCGACGTGGGACGATGCCTTTGCCGCGATCAAGGCCGTTGATGCCGGGTCGAGCGTGGCGGCGATTGCGGGTGATCTTGTTGACTGCGAAACCATGTATGCGGCAAAGCATCTGGTTCGTTCGATGGGCAGCGATTTGCTTGAGGGGCGACAGACAGGTCTGAAATACGATGTATCGTCGCTTAGTGCTGTGAATTTCAACACGACCATATCAGGCATTGAACGTGCCGATGTGGTTCTTCTCGTTGGCACAAACTTGCGCTGGGAAGCGCCGCTGGTCAATACGCGGGTGCGCAAGGCGATCAAGCGCGGGGCGAAGGTTTTTGCGATCGGGCCCGAAGTTGATCTTACTTATAAGGCGACTTGGCTTGGAAGCGAGCTAGGCATTCTCGCGCGTTTGCCCAAGGCGCTGACTGATGCACTGGCGGCGGCTGAGCGGCCGGCGATCATCGTTGGCGGCGGTGCGCTTGCAGTCGATGGGGTCCACGGCGCCGCGCTGGCGATTGCCGATAAATATGGTCTGGTCCGTGATGGCTGGAACGGGTTTAACGTCCTGCACATGGCAGCGGCGCGCATGGGCGGCCTGATGCTCGGTTATGCCCAGCCGAACGGTATTGCGGCGCTGCACGGAACCAAATTGGTGTTCGCGCTGGGGGCTGATGAGGTTGACTGGAGCGCGTTTAAGTCGAGCTTCAAGGTTTACATCGGCCATCATGGCGAAAAGGGTGCGGCGGCGGCGGACGTTGTTCTTCCCGGCGCAAGTTATGCCGAGAAGCCCGGTACTTATGTGAACCTCGAAGGCCGTGTGCAACGCGGCGAACGCGCCGTTTTCCCGCCGGGCGATGCGCGTGAGGATTGGACGATATTGCGGGCGCTTTCGCAGGTGCTGGGGCATACGCTGCCGTTCGATACTTATGATGCGTTGCGCGCGGCGATGTTTGCCGAAGTGCCAGCGCTGGCAACCGAAGGATTGGCTGATTATGGCTGGTCTGCGCCGAAACTGCCGAAATCACCCAAAGCCGAGATGGCGGGTTACCCGATCAAGGATTTCTACCTGACCAACGCGATCTGTCGCGCGAGCCCGACGATGCAGCAATGTTCGGCAGAGATATTGCATGGCGCATACATGCTGGAGGCGGCGGAGTGACCGCCTACTTCCAAACCCAACTCGGCTTTGGCGCGGGGTGGTTCGTGGCGAACACGATCCTTATCCTCCTTATCGCGCTGCCGCTGATGCTTGCCGTCGCAATGATCATTTATGCGGACCGCAAGATCTGGGCAGCGATGGCGTTGCGCAAGGGGCCGAATGTCGTCGGGCCGTTCGGGTTGCTGCAATCCTTCGCCGATGGGCTGAAGGTCTTCCTGCAGGAAACGATCCTGCCGTCGAGCGCGGACAAGGGTCTGTTCCTGCTCGCGCCGATCATCACGTTTACGGTCGCGCTGATCGTCTGGGCGGTGGTGCCGTTCGGGCCGGGGATGGTGCTCTCCGACATCAATGTCGGGCTGCTTTATATCCTTGCGGCGTCATCGCTCGGCGTTTACGGCGTGATGATGGCGGGCTGGGCGTCGAATTCGAAATATCCATTTTATTCGGCTCTGCGCGCGGCGGCGCAAATGGTTTCGTACGAAGTCAGCATCGGTTTTGTCCTGATTTCGGTCGTTCTGTGGGTCGGGTCGTTCAATATGACCGCGATTGTCGAGGCGCAGCGCAGCCATTTGTGGATCACCAACGGCTTCGGGTTCAATCCGCTGTTCCTGCCGATGGCGGTCGTGTTTTTCATCTCGAGCCTGGCCGAAACTGCGCGCGCGCCGTTCGATCTGACCGAGGCCGAAAGCGAGCTCGTCGCGGGGTACCAGACCGAATATTCGTCCATGTCGTTCGCGCTGTTCTGGCTCGGCGAATATGCCAACGTCATCCTGATGTGCGCGCTGAATGCGATCCTGTTTTGGGGTGGGTATCTGCCGCCGATTGATTGGGCGCCACTTTACGTGATCCCGGGGATTTTCTGGCTATTCCTGAAGATATTGATTTTCTTCTTCATGTTCAGCTGGGTGAAGGCGACCGTCCCGCGCTATCGCTATGACCAGCTGATGCGACTGGGGTGGAAGATTTTCCTGCCGCTTTCGCTGGTATGGGTGGTGCTGGTGAGCGGGTATCTGATGATGACGAGGTATGCAGCGTGACGGATCAAGGACCTGCGCCTGTGCCCGGGCTCGGTGATGCACAAGTCGGCATGTGGTTGTGCGGACTAGTGGCAGTCGCCTGTTTCGGCTTTCTTGGCTTTGAGACAATTCGCTGCATCTATGAGTGGGCAAAATACGGCGATGCCGAGTTTATGCGCCTGATCCAATTCGGGGCCGGACCTGAGGTTAAATGGGTGGGCATTCAACGGGTCATAGCATTTCTTTGGAATGCGCCGATCTTTTATGAAGCAATTGCGGTGCTGATTGGTTCCACATGGCTCTGGAGTGGATACAGTGATGAGGTGGACAATTTGAAGAAGCGGCAACCTGCTCTCGATACCGGATCGGGAACATCGATATGACCCAACTTGCTCATCTAATCAAAACTTTCACCCTGTGGGAATTCCTCAAAGCGCATTGGCTGACCTTGAAATATTTCTTCAAGCCCAAGGCGACGATCAACTATCCGTTTGAAAAAAACCCGCTCTCACCACGCTTCCGGGGCGAGCATGCGCTGCGCCGTTATCCCAATGGCGAGGAGCGGTGCATTGCGTGCAAGCTGTGCGAGGCCGTGTGTCCGGCACAGGCGATCACGATCGAGGCCGAACCGCGCGACGACGGGTCGCGGCGCACGACACGCTACGATATCGACATGACCAAGTGCATCTTCTGTGGCCTGTGCGCCGAGGCATGCCCGGTCGATGCCATCGTCGAAGGGCCGAATTTCGAATATGCGACCGAAACCCGCGAGGAATTGATTTATAACAAGTCGAAACTGATGGATAATGGCGACCGCTGGGAACGCGCCATCGCCGCGAACCTTGCCGCCGATGCGCCGTATCGATAGGGGCGCGAGCGTGAGCGAAACAGCAACACATTTTCCCGCAATAGCGGGCCTCATTCTTTCTTCCTCCGCGCCTCCGTGCCTCCGCGTGAACCAAGAAAAGATTTTGTCACGCGGAGACGCGGAGACGCGGAGAGATAAGGGGAGAAGAGATTTGGGCCTGCGGCGCATTTGGATGGGTGGGCTGTGATCCAAGTCTTCGCCTTTTATCTGTTTGCCGGGATCACAGTGCTTTCGGGCCTGATGACGATCACCGCGCGCAATCCGGTGCACAGCGTCCTCTGGCTCATCCTCGCGTTCTTCAACGCAGCGGGGCTGATGGTGCTGGTCGGGGCGGAGTTTATCGCGATGTTGCTCGTCATTGTTTACGTTGGCGCGGTCGCGGTGCTTTTCCTGTTCGTCGTCATGATGCTCGACATTGATTTTTCGGAGATGCGGCAGGGTTTTACGAAATATCTTCCGTTCGGGCTGGTGATCGCCGCCGCTTTGGTTGCCGAGACTTTGATTGCAACAGTCGCATGGACGGCAGGGCCGGTCGTGCTCGCCGAGCGCGCGTCGCCAATTACGGCGGCTGTCCCCAATACCGAGGCCATCGGCCTGTTGCTCTTCACGCGTTACCTGTATGCGTTTGAAGCAGCTGGGCTTGTTTTGCTGGTCGCAATGATCGGCGCGATTGTTTTGACGCACCGCGAGCGCGCGGGCCTGAAAGCGCAGAATGTCGACCGTCAAGTCCGCCGTCGGCCCGAAGACGCGGTGCGGATCGTCAAGGATCAGCCGGTCGGCGCGGGAGTGGAGCTTTGATCGGCCTCCACCATTATATCGCGGTTTCGGCGATCCTGTTTGTGCTTGGCGTGCTGGGCATTTTCATTAACCGCAAGAATCTCATCGTCATCCTGATGTCAATTGAGCTCATCCTGCTCGCCGTGAACATTCAGTTTGTCGCGTTCAGTGCGTTTCTCGGCGATCTCGTCGGACAGGTGTTCGCCATGTTCGTGCTGACTGTTGCGGCGGGAGAAGCAGCCATCGGGCTTGCGATCCTCGTCATCTACTTCCGCGGTCGTGCGACGATTTCGGTCGACGACGTGAACAGGATGCGGGGATGATCCAGGCACTTGTATTCCTGCCGCTGTTGGCGGCGCTGGTTGCGGGCCTCGGCGGGCGGATTATTGGCAATACCGCGTCAAAAGTCATTACGACGGGGGCATTGTTTGCGTCCTGCGCACTGGCATGGCCAATCTTCATCGGATTTCTTGGCGGGCATTCGGAAGCACAGGTCGTACCGGTGCTTGATTGGATCCGGTCGGGCGACATGGTCGTCGACTGGAGCCTGCGCGTTGACACATTGACGGCGGTCATGCTGGTTGTCGTGACGTCGGTGTCGGCGCTCGTGCACCTGTATAGCTGGGGCTATATGGCCGAGGACAAGAGCCAGCCGCGGTTCTTCGCTTATCTCTCGCTGTTTACGTTCGCGATGCTGATGCTCGTGACCGCAGACAATCTCGTCCAGATGTTCTTTGGCTGGGAAGGCGTTGGCCTGGCATCCTACCTGCTCATCGGTTTCTGGTATCATAAACCGAGCGCAAACGCAGCGGCGATCAAGGCATTTGTCGTGAACCGTGTCGGCGATTTCGGCTTTTCGCTCGGGATATTTGGGACGTTCCTCGTCTTCGGCACAGTGTCGATCCCCGCGATCCTTGAAGCGGCGCCTGCAATGGCAGGGACGACAATCGGCTTCCTCGGCATGCGGTTCGAAGTGATGACGCTGCTCTGCCTGCTGCTGTTTGTCGGCGCGATGGGCAAGTCGGCGCAGCTTGGGCTGCACACATGGCTGCCCGATGCGATGGAAGGGCCGACGCCCGTGTCCGCTTTGATCCACGCGGCGACGATGGTGACCGCCGGCGTGTTCATGGTCTGTCGTTTGTCGCCGATGTTTATCACGTCCGAAACGGCAATGATAACCGTGACCTATGTTGGCGCGGCGACGGCATTTTTTGCCGCAACAGTCGGCACGACGCAGACTGACATCAAGCGCGTGATCGCTTATTCGACCTGTTCGCAGCTCGGCTATATGTTCATGGCGGCAGGCGTTGGTGCCTTCGGTGGCGCGATGTTCCATTTGTTCACGCATGCGTTTTTTAAGGCGCTGCTGTTCCTTGGCGCGGGCTCAGTGATCCACGCGATGCACCATGAACAGGACATGCGTTATTATGGTGGCCTGCGGAAACATATCCCGATGACGATCTTCGCGATGCTGGCGGGGACGCTGGCGATTACCGGGGTCGGTATCCTCGGCGTGTTCGGGTTTGCCGGTTTCTACTCAAAGGACGCGATTATCGAAGCCGCGTTTGCGCGCGGCGGCGATCATGGCGGAATTGCCTTTGCCGTTGCGGTGTTCGGTGCGCTACTGACCAGTTTCTATTCGTGGCGGCTGATGTTCCTGACTTTCTGGGGCAAACCGCGCTGGGATCAGTCGCATCATATTACGCATGGCCATCCAGCAAAAAGCGAAGACGGGACAGCGGGATACCATCCGCATGAAAGCCCGATGTCGATGCTGGTGCCACTCGGGCTGTTGGCGGTCGGCGCTGTGTTTGCGGGCTTTGCGTTTCACCACAGTTTTCTCGATGCTGAGCATGGCGTCGAGTTCTGGAAGGGCAGTATCGCGTTCGACACGAACCTGATGCACGCCATGCACGAAGTGCCGTTGCTGGTGAAACTGTCAGCAACGATTGTGATGATCACAGGGCTCGGCATCGCCTATTGGGCCTATATCCGCGACACGAGCATTCCTGCGCGTTTTGTCGCAACGTTCCGCCCGATCTACGATTTCCTGCTCAACAAATGGTATTGGGACGAGCTTTACAACATGCTGTTTGTAAAACCGGCGTTTGCGTTCGGGCGGCTGTTCTGGAAGGGCGTCGATGAGGGGATCATCGACCGGTTTGGGCCAAATGGTGCCGCAGCAATCGTTGCGCAGGGCAGCAGCCTTGCCGCGAAATTGCAGTCGGGTTATCTCTATACTTATGCGCTCGTCATGCTGATCGGCCTTAGTGCCGCCGCGACATGGGTAATGACGCGATGAGCGGCATCCTCACGCTGATGATCGCCGTGCCTTTGGTCGCGGCACTCGCTTGTCTGTATGTGTCGCCGGGACAGGCGAAGTGGCTCGCTTTTACCGCGACGCTGGTTGATCTGGCATTGGGCATCATGCTCTGGATTAATTTCGATCCAAACGGCGCGCAGTGGCAGTTTCAGGAAAATATCCCGCTATTCGGCCGCTTTGCCTGGGCGCTCGGCATTGACGGCATTGCGCTGATGCTGATCATGCTGAGCGTATTCCTGATGCCCATCTGCATCGCGGCGTCGTGGGAAGCGATTACCAAGCGCGTGCCCGAATATATGGCGGCGTTTCTTTTGATGCTGTCGCTGATGATCGGCGTGTTCGCGGCGCAGGATCTGTTTCTTTTCTACATCTTCTTCGAAGCGGGCCTGATCCCGATGTACCTCATTATCGGCATCTGGGGCGGCGCGAACCGGATTTATGCCAGCTATAAGTTTTTTCTCTACACGCTGCTTGGCTCGGTTCTCATGCTGATTGCGATGCTGTGGATGGCGCAGCAGGCGGGGACGACCGAAATTCCGACCCTGATGCAGTATGATTTCAGTCCAGAGGCGCAGACGTGGCTCTGGATCGCGTTCTTCGCGTCGTTTGCGGTCAAGATGCCGATGTGGCCGGTGCACACTTGGTTGCCCGATGCGCATGTTCAGGCGCCGACAGCCGGTTCGGTTATCCTTGCGGGTGTTCTGCTCAAGATGGGCGGCTATGGCTTCATCCGCTTCCTGCTCCCGATGTTTCCCGAAGGGACGGCTTACTGGTTCTGGCTGGTCATGGGCTTGTCGATGATAGCGGTCGTCTATGCGTCGCTGGTCGCGCTGGTGCAGTCGGACATGAAAAAGCTGATCGCTTATTCATCGGTGGCGCATATGGCGTTCGTCACCATCGGCTTGCTCGCTTTCAACCGTCAGGGAATCGAAGGTGCGATACTCGTTATGCTATCGCATGGCCTTGTATCAGGTGCGCTCTTCCTGTGTGTCGGCGTGGTCTATGACCGGCTCCATACCCGTGAGATCGGGCGTTACGGCGGACTTGCCGATACGATGCCGCAATACGCATTTTTCTTTCTGATCTTCACGATGGCGTCGGTCGGCCTGCCGGGCACAAGCGGTTTTGTGGGTGAGTTTCTCGCGCTTGTCGGTGCTTACGAAGCGTCAAGCTGGGTCGCGTTCGTTGCAACAACGGGGATCATCCTCGGCGCGGCTTACATGCTCTATCTTTACGCGCGGATGATTTACGGCAAGGCGGCGGGCGACGACACACTGGCGATGCCCGATCTCAACAAGCGCGAAATTGCCATGTTCGTGCCGATTGTCGCCGTGATATTCTGGATGGGGATTTATCCCGAGAGCTTCCTGAAACCCATGCGCCGCGACGTTGGCGCGCTGGTCGCGCGGATGGAGCGGGCCAATCCAGGCGGTGATGCACAACTCGCGGCAGGCAAGCCGCCCATGCAGACGATTGATTTGAAAGCAGCGCACAAATGATGGACCTCGCGCTGACGCTTCCCGAACTCATTCTGACCATTGGGGCGATTGTCCTGTTGCTGGTTGCCGCATGGCGTGGCGATGATGCAACGCCAGCCGTTTCGATTGCTTCGGTCGCTTTGATTGTTGCGGCCGGATTTGCCGCTGCTCTGCCGCCTGCGGGGCATGGCATCGGCTTT
>JAYUQI010000119.1:0-3880 GCA_043756805.1 Sphingomonas sp. | reverse complement strand
GTGATCGGGCTGGCCGATTCGGCGTTTGGACGCGCAACGCGCGAGCCGGTAACGACGATGACGCCGGTTTCTTCTGCGGCAGGTGCATCCTGCGCGATGGCGGGCATGGCAGCGAACGATCCCGCAATGATTGTGGTGGCCAGCAACGTGCGGCGGACGGATTTGGTCAACATTCTGTCTTCCCCTTGTATGACCGGACGACACCGGTCAGTCTTGAACTTTAGGCGCAAAACCTCATCGGATTATGCTCCGAATAGGCGTTCTTAGAATGCGTCACCGCGGCAATGCAACAAATCGGCGCATTTTGAAGCGCAATCCGACAGTCATGTGACTTTTTCGCAACAGGTTTGTAACATGTCCTGGACTGGGGCATGACCATCCTATCGGGAGAAAAACATATGCGTTTTGGTGTCCTTTCAGTCGCAATGGCCGTGGTTGCGGTGCCGCTCTCGGTGCGTGCCGAAACGCCGCCTAAAATGCCGGCACAGGTTGCCGCGCTTCAGGCTTGTCGCACGAAAGCCGACGCTGCCGAGCGGCTGGCCTGCTATGACAAGGCTGTCGACGTGCTGAGCGCCGCTACAGCTTCGCGCGATCTGGTCGTGATCGACAAGGCCGAAGTGAAAAGCGCGCGCAAGGGGCTGTTCGGGTTTACCCTGCCGCGCATCCCGTTCCTGAGTGGCAGGGACGGCGATCCCGACGACGATGCCGATGCGCGCGAATTGCAGACAACAATTATTTCTGCGCGGCGATGGAACCGAATCTATTGGCGTTTTTCCGTCGAGGGCGGCGCGATGTGGGAAACGACCGAGGACAAGCGTGGCTTTACGGATCCCAAGCCAGGCGCGGCGGTCGTTATCGAGCGTGGGACGCTGGGCGCTTATTATGCGAAAGTCGGGCGCGGCGGGCGGGCGGCGGTCCGGCGCATTCAGTAACGCTTTAGCGCATCATCCCCGCCAGTGGCGCGGGATCAATCCGCTCGTCGTTCCATTTCATGCCCCAATGGAGATGCGGACCCGTCGTCCGGCCGGTCATGCCGATGGCGCCGATAAGCTGGCCTTGGCGCACAACATTGCCGACTTTCACATCAATACGCGACAAATGGAGGAACACGCTGTTCAGCCCCATGCCGTGATCGATCATCAGGAGGTTGCCCTCGAGCGTGAACGGCGATGCGGCGGCGAGGACAACGACACCGCTGGCGGGGGCGACAACCGGGGTTCCGGTCGTCCCCGCAACATCAACGCCCGAATGCGGCGCGCCGGGTTCGCCGCGATAGATGCGTTGCGAGCCGAAGACGCCGCTGATCCGCCCGCGCGCTGGCCAGATGAAGTTTTGCCGCCAGCCATCGGACGCAGCATTGATACGGCGCGCGGCATTGATCTGCGCGAGCTCGCCGGGGCGGCGCGCCTGAAATTCGGCGTCGGGCTGGCTGAAGCGCGGGAGCGTCGGGAGGTTTTCGATTCGCCAGGCGCGCGGCGCGACGGCGATGCGCTCGCTCACCGACTTTCCGGCGGACTGAAACGCAACCACGACCGCAACCGGCGCATGGTCGCGTCCAAAACCGATGATGAAGCGGCCATCGGGTGCAATCGGGACGTCGCCCCCATCCTTGACCAGTCGCGTTGTTCCAGCGGGCACTGTGCCGAGCGCGACAGTCCCCTGTTGCGGGAAACGGCTCAGTTTGAAGACGCCGATTGAGGCGGACGCTGTTGACGGTGACACAGGCCTCACCGGCGGCTTGGGCATCGGCGGGGCGGCAATGCAACTGCCGGGAAGCGTAATCAGAACCGCCGAAACCAAGCAGCGGCCGCCGACATTCACCGCATGAACGCCTGCGTCGCGATGGTCGCGCTGGCATAGGCTTCCTGCCGCGCGACGCTCCAGTAACGCAGATCATCGACCGATACGCGCTCGCCCGTGACCGCGCAAAGCACATGATCGCCGCTCGCCAGCACGCGAAAACTATTGGCCATATAATGGAGCCGCGCGGTGCGGCCGGAGGGAGACATCAGCATAATCGTTTCCTAGAGCAGACTGCCCTGTTCAGGCTTTGTCTTAGCAGATGCAGCGACACGCTCAACCCGCACATCAACACTGTCATCGGCAAAGCGCAGCATAAGCGCGCCCGCTGACCGGGCTTGGGCGGCGGACATTACGGTCACTCGTGAGCCTGTCGAAGGACCACGTTTTTCAACGCGGGCATAGCCACGCTTGAGGACAAGATCGGGATTGAGCGAGGCTGCAACGCGCCAGAGCTGGACGAGTTTGTCGCGCGAGCGGGTGACACGCTGTTCGAGAAGCGCGGGACGCAGCGCCCCGCTGGCATGCGCAAGATCGCCGCGCGCCTTTGCCAGCGTCAGGCCGAGGCCGCGTTTGAGGCGTTCGGCGAGGTCGTCGACACGCTGGGTTTGCGGGGCGAGCAGCGCGGACCGTTCGGGAAAGCGCTGCGCCACAGCACGATAACGTTCGTCGGACCGCTCAAGATAGCGTCGCACGGTTCGGAGCGAACGCAGCCCGAGCGACTGAATGGCCCCCAGCAATTCGCTGCGCACTGGCACGGCCATTTCGGCAGCGGCGGTTGGCGTCGGCGCGCGGACGTCTGCGGCGAAATCGCAAAGAGTCGTGTCGGTCTCATGGCCAACTGCCGAAATGATCGGAATACTGCACGCCGCGACCGCGCGAACGACAGGCTCTTCGTTGAACGCCCACAAATCTTCGATCGACCCGCCGCCGCGCGCCACAATGATCAGGTCGGGACGGTTTGGCCCCTGCATTGCCGAGAAGCCGTTGACCGCGTTGGCGATTGCCGCCGCCGCGCCATTGCCCTGCACGATGACCGGCCAGACAATGACATGTGTCGGGAAACGATCCGCCAGCCGGTGAAGAATGTCGCGGATGACCGCGCCCGTGGGTGACGTCACGACGCCAATCGTGCGCGGCAGATAAGGCAGCGCGCGCTTGGCGGAAGGATCGAACAGCCCCTCGCCCGCCAGCTTTGCCTTCAATTTTTCGAGCAGCGCGAGCATGGCCCCCTCGCCCGCCAGCTCCATCGACTCAATGATGATCTGATATTTCGAACGCCCCGGATAGGTCGTCAGTTTGCCGGTCGCGATCACTTCGATCCCGTCGGTCGGTGCAAAGGCGAGGCCCGAGGTTGATCCCTTCCACATGACGCCGTCGATGACCGCCTTGTCGTCCTTCAGCGCGAGATAGCAATGCCCCGAGGCCACGCGCTTCCAGCCCGAAATCTCGCCGCGAATGCGAACGAGGCCGAAAGCATCTTCGACCGTGCGTTTCAGCCGCGCCGACAATTCGGAGACAGACATCGCGCTTGCGTTGTCGCCGGGGGCCGGTTTCGCTAACAGGCCCGGATCATTGAGAGGGTCGCTGTCGTCCATGAATATCCTGCTGATCGGATCGGGGGGCCGCGAACATGCGCTGGCGTGGAAGCTGGCGCAATCGCCCACCTGCGATACGCTATATGCCGCGCCGGGCAACCCCGGAATAAGCGAGGTTGCGACGCTGGTTGATCTTGATGCGAAGGATCATGCCGCCGTCGTCGTCTTTTGCGTCGACCATGACATTGATCTGGTGGTCATCGGACCCGAAGGGCCGCTGGTCGATGGGCTCGCCGACAGCCTTGATCGTGCCGAGGTGCCGGTGTTCGGACCGTCCAGAGTTGCAGCGCAGCTTGAGGGATCGAAAAACTTCACCAAGGAAATTTGCGACGCGGCGAACATCCCGACGGCCGCCTACGCACATTACGCCGACAAAACGGGCGCGCTTGCGGGGGTGGGCGACTTCGGTTTGCCTGTCGTGATCAAGGCCGATGGTCTGGCGGCGGGCAAGGGCGTGATCATTGCCGAGACCATCGAAGCGG
>JAYUQI010000118.1:0-3888 GCA_043756805.1 Sphingomonas sp. | reverse complement strand
GGGCAATCAGCAGCCGTTGCGAAAACGGCTTGGCGATATAATCGTCAGCCCCGAGCGCGAGACCCAGCGCTTCGTCAAGCTCGTCATCCTTCGATGTCAGGAAAATGACCGGAAGCGTGGATTTCTCGCGCAGCCGGCGCAACAGTTCAAGGCCGTCAAGCCGGGGCATTTTGATGTCGCACACGGCAAGATCGGGCGGGTTATCGAGCAACGCTTTCAGCCCGGCTTCCCCGTCGGCATAGACGCGGGTCAGAAACCCTTCGGCTTTCAGCGCAATCGACACCGACGTCAAAATATTGCGGTCGTCATCGATGAGGGCAATGGTAGCGTTCACAATGTCCCAGTCTAAAGCAACCTCGGGTCGTCAGCAACCGAACGTGGTTTGACGATCTTCAAGCTGCCGCCTAAGCGCCACTGCATACGTATGTAATGCGGGTCGCCAGCCGCAACATTTATTGAACTGGAGTGATTATCGTGGCCGATCGTGCCCCTGAATTCACGCTTGCCGATCAGGGCATTGCAACAAACGGTGCTGTTCACTGGAATCTGACGACATCGCCGCTTTACGAGCAGGCGCTGGCAAATGGCGAAGCCATGCTGGCCAAGGACGGGCCGCTGGTCGTCGCCACGGGCAAGCACACCGGGCGCTCGGCGAAAGACAAGTTCATTGTCCGTGATGGTGAAACCGAATCGACGATCTGGTGGGGCAAAACGAACAAGGGGATGACGCCCGCGCATTTTGCGGCGCTCAAAACCGATTTTTTGGCTGCCGTGGCCGCGAAGAAGACGCTTTATGTGCAGGACTTGTTCGGCGGATCACAGCCCGAGTACCGCGTCAACGTCCGTGTGATCACCGAATTCGCGTGGCACAGCCTGTTCGTTCGCACGTTGCTGGTCCGGCCAGAGGCGGCTGACCTTGCCGCGTTCATGCCCGAATTCACGATCATCGACCTACCGAGCTTTCGTGCCGATCCCGACCGCCACGGGTGCCGCAGCGAGACCGTGATCGCTGTCAATTTCACCGAAAAACTGATCCTGATCGGGGGCACGGCCTATGCCGGCGAGATGAAGAAATCGGTCTTTGGCATATTGAATTACCAGCTGCCGCTGCAGGGCGTCATGCCGATGCACTGTTCGGCCAATATCGGGCCCAAGGGTGACACGGCGGTATTCTTCGGCCTGTCGGGCACGGGCAAGACAACGCTGAGCGCCGACGCCAGCCGCACCCTGATTGGCGATGACGAGCATGGCTGGTCGGACACGGCGGTCTTCAATTTCGAAGGCGGCTGCTATGCCAAGATGATCCGGCTTTCCGAAGATGCCGAGCCCGAGATTTTTGCAACGACCAAACGGTTCGGCACAGTCTTGGAAAATGTGGTCATTGATCCGGTAACACGCGAACTTGATTTCGACGACGCGAGCCTTGCGGAAAACAGCCGTGGTTCCTACCCGATTGAATTCATTCCAAACTGCAGTGACGACAATCTGGGCCCGGCGCCCACCAATGTGATCATGCTGACGGCCGATGCTTATGGCGTGCTGCCGCCGATTGCAAAGCTGACGCCCGAACAGGCGATGTATCATTTCCTGTCTGGCTACACGGCGCGCGTGGCGGGGACCGAAATCGGCGTGACCGAGCCCGAAGCGACATTTTCGACCTGCTTTGGCGAGCCGTTCATGCCGCGCCACCCCAGCGTCTATGGCAACCTGTTGAAAGAGCGCATTGCCAAGGGCGGCGCGACCTGCTGGCTCGTCAACACCGGCTGGACCGGCGGCAAAGCGACGATGCCGGGGATCAAGCGCATGCCGATCAAGGCGACGCGTGCGCTGCTGAATGCGGCACTTGATGGCAGTCTGAACGATGCCGAATTCCGCACAGATCCGAATTTCGGTTTCAAGGTGCCCGTGGCGGTTGCGGGCGTTGACAGCAATATCCTCGATCCGCGCGCTGCTTGGGCCGATCCGTCCGAATATGACGTGACCGCCAAAAAGCTGGTGGGTCAGTTTATCGATAACTTCGCGCAATTCGCCGACCATGTCGACGAAGGGGTCAGGCAGTCGGCGCCGAAAGCGGCCTGACTTCTGCAAAGCCGTCGCTGGATTTCACCGCCGTCAATCGTCGGTCGTGCCAGATCAGCGCGATGAGCATCGTTGGCACAAGCGGTGCAACGCTAACGACTGTTGCCATATAGAAGTTTCCGGCAAGGCTGAGGATGGCAACGGTATAGATAAGCCCGAGCCATTTTTCGTGGCCGCCCCGTTGCCACAGATAGGCAAGCGCAGGAACCAGAAGCAGCTGATCATAAATGAAAAGATACGGGCTGATCAAAAGCGTTGCCGCCGCCAGAGACGCAGCGCGATAGCCAATATCGGTTGATGTTCGCCAAGCACGCCAGAGGAAAACAATGGCAGTGACGGCAACGAGCGCATGCACGATCCACGCGAGCGCTTCGGGAACGCCCGCAAGCCGCAACGACGCGTAGACACTCGCCATCTTGTTCCAGCTGACGAGCCCTTCAGAAGCAATCGAGCCCGCAAGGGGCAGCAGTGTCAGAAAGCCGCTCCAGCTTTCCGGACCGAAGACGACAAAGCTCAACAGGATCAAACCCAACGTGGAGACAGCGGCCCCCGCAAATGTCCGCCAGTCGCGCCCTGCGATCAGGGCAATTGGTAGTAATAAGCCAAGGTGCGGCTTGAGCGCCAGCAACCCGAAGACCAGCCCGGCGATGAACGGTCGCGTTTTCATCAGCGTCATCGCTGTCATGAATATCGCGGCCATCAGAAAGCTGTTCTGTCCGCCAATGCCGCACAGGATCACCGGCGGAAACGCCATCGCCAGCAACGCCGAATTCGAGACGAGCTTGTGCGCGGCGACGAGATAGGCCGTGAGCGTCGTCCCCACCCAGACGGCATGGGCCATCGCATAGGGCAGCAACCCGAATGGCAGGACGGCCAGCAGATAGGTCGGCGGATAGGGGAAGGGGATCAATCCCTTCACGGCCACGGCGGTCGTTTCCATCGCTTTGTGGAGGTCGAGGTCATATGCTGCGCCGGGATTGCCGCCGAGCGCCAGCTTTGCTGCTGCCCAGAAGCTCACAAAGTCAGTCTGGAGATTGTAGCGCAAGTTCGTGCAGATCGCCGTCAGGATGACGAATGCCGACAGGATCGCTGCGCCTTTTATCGCTTTGTCGAATGTGGAGGGAGGTGCGCCGGCCATGCCTGAAGCCCTAACGTGTCATGGTTAAGGCCCCGTAACCTTCTGAAGGGAAGCACGATTTTGCCTGACAGCCCGCACCTCCGCGCCTACGCCACTGGTGAAACGAGTCGAGGAGGGACGCGACAATGAACATGATGGATATTCTGAACCAAGCGGGCGGCATCGGCGCGATTGCGCGCGAACTGGGCGTCGACGAAGGGACGGCGGCGACGGGCGCGGCGGCGCTGCTTCCCGCCATCCTCGGCGGGTTCAAGGGGCAGGCGCAGACGCAACCCGAGGGGCTTGGCGGCCTGATCAGCATGTTGGGCGGCATGGGCGGCGGCGGTTTGCTTGCCAGCGTGCTTGGCGCAGGACCGAGCAATGTCGATGCGGGCAACAGCGTCCTCGGCCAGATTTTCGGATCGAAGGATGTCAGCCGCACCGTGGCCGCCGATGCGTCGTCGAAGACGGGTATCTCCGGCGATTTGCTCAAGAAAATGCTGCCGCTGATCGCGATGGCTGTCGCAGGGTATATGGCCAACCATGCCAGCGGAGCTGAAGCAGCAACGGTGCAGGAATCAGGCAGCGGTCTTGGCGGGATGCTCGGCAATGTGCTGGGTGGTCTGATGGGCGGTGGTCAGCAAGCAGCGGCGCCTGCCCCTGGTCTGGGTGGCCTCGGCGGGCTGCTCGAC
>JAYUQI010000117.1:0-11042 GCA_043756805.1 Sphingomonas sp. | reverse complement strand
GCCCGCGGCTCCATCAAGGAACCGCGATTTCAGGCCCGCTTCATAGGACTGGATCGTTTCGGACCGTGCTTTGCTGATCGTATCCTGCACCGTCTGCGTATCGCCGGGGAACAGCGCACGCCCCTGAATGCTTGGCGCGCGATAACCGCGCGCGGCGCGGGCATAGAGCGTCAGCATGTCCGACGGCTTGAAACGAATGCTCGCGTCCCACGTCACATTGTCTTCATCAACGCTCGACGTGCCGGTGCCCGTCGCGACAAAACCGGTCGTACCCGGGAAAATCGTGTTGGTCCGCGCGTTGCGGTAATCGCGCTTGTCCTTGTTGTAGCGGATCCCGCCGTTGACAGTCAGCTGATCGGTCAGTGCATAGCCGAGCGAAGCGAACGCGCCATAGGCATCCGATTTCTGGCGCTGGTTGACCGTCACGTTCGCCGCAACCGACTGTGGATCGCCGAAATTCAGCGAATCGATCCGCACGATTTCGCTGAAGTAGAACAGTCCCGCTTGGTAGGTCAGCGCGCCATCGCCATTGCTTGCGATCCGCACTTCCTGCGTGAACTGGTCGAGCGCTGGAATGTCGTCCTGCGATTGCGCCTTGAACGGGATGATGCCCGGGCCTGCCGTCGGGTCGAAACCGCCGCCGGGGAAGCTCTCGCCAAAACCGCCATCGATGTCGCCGCGGCTCGTCAAATCGCCTTTCCACCACGACGTGACCGACGTTAGCGTCGCGGCGCCGAGATCAAGGTCGATTGTGCCGCCCAGATTATAGGTGTTGAGCTTCTGAAAATTGATCCCGTCGATGCGGACCTTGCGACGGTCAAACGGGGTCCCCGCGCCGCCAAGGCCGACCAGATTATTGCTGCCCTTGGCAAATATGTTCGCGCGGAAAAGCCGTGCCGTGCCGTCCTCGGTGCGCAGCTGTCCGACCAGCCGGACGGTGAGCGCCTCGCTTGGCGTGAACTGGAGCTGGAGCCGCGCCGCGACATCTTCGAAGCCCTCGAGATCGTTGCCGCCAACGCCATTGCCGACATTGTCGACATAATCGCCGCGCCGTTGATACAGCGTCGAGGCGCGCACCGAAACGGTATCCGACAGATCGCCGCCAGCCGCGCCTTCAAAGCTGAACGCGCCATAGCTGCCGCCCGAAACCTTAGCATAGCCACCCGGCGCGCCGCCCGGCTTCACGCTGTCAAACTTGACGATCCCGGCCGGCGTATTGCGGCCAAACAAAGTCCCCTGCGGCCCGCGCAGCACTTCGACGCGCTGGAGATCGAAAATCGGAAAGCCCTTCAGAATCGGGTTTTCGAGAACGACATCATCATAAACCAGGCTGACCGGCTGCGATGCGTTCAAATCGAAATCGGTATTGCCAAGGCCGCGGATGTAGAAACGCGGAAACGTCCGCCCGAACGAGCTTTCGACGTTCAGGCTGGGGATGCGCGCGGCCAGCCCGCGAATATCGGTCCCGCCCGCTTGCACCGCGCTCAACGCATCGCCCGAAAGCACCGCGACCGACGAGGGCACATCGCGCAGTTTTTCCTCGCGCCGCTGCGCCGTAACGACGATTTCGCCAATGCCAGCTTCGGCAGGCGTTTGCGCCAGTGCGGGCGTGGCAAGAAACGACAGGACAGTGGTGGCAAGCAGCAGCGAACGACGCATGGTGAACCCCTTTTATTGTCAGATATTATTGATACCGCGTGGCAAGGCGCACGCACAGGGTCAAGCGCTTGCTGCATTGCAGCGCCGCGCGGGACGCAGAGAATTCGCAAACGTTGCAAATGGGTGACAGGTCGGCGCGACATCGTTTACGCGCTGATCTAGCCAGAAAACGGCGCATCCGCTAAGCCGTTATGAAAGGGGAATATCCAAATGGCAGATGTCCCGGCGCATTCGAAGCGATTGCCGATCGTTGCCATTCTTGTGCTCCTGTTTCTCTTCGCGCTTACCCTGCGCCTGATCGGGATCGATTGGGGCGGCGCGCATGACGACGAAAATCCGGCTGCTGCCGCAAAAGTGCTGACCGGACAGCTGACAACCGACCAGCAATATTATCCGCCGCTGTTCACCTATCTAACGGCTGCCGCTTATGTGGTGCTCTATGCGGCGGGGCGTGTCGTCGGCTGGTGGAGCTCGTCGGCCGAATTTCGCGAAGCCTATTTTGTCGACAAGACGCCGTTTCTTGTCGTGGCGCGCGCCGTGACCGCAATGCTGTCGGCGACGGCGGCGCCGCTTGCTGCCGTGTTGGCGCTCGATCATAATGTGCGCAAGCGTGATGCCGTGATCGTCGGTGCGCTCGTCGCGCTGATGCCCGGCGCGATTTACTGGGCGCATATCGCCAAGTCCGACAGCGCGCTTGGCCCCGCTTATCTCCTGATCCTGCTGACCGGCTTTCGGTTGTTCGACCGGATCGGCAGCGCTGGCCGCGCGCTTGCCCTCGGCGCAGCACTCGCGCTTGCCGTCAGCTTCAAACAGTCGGCAGTATTTTTCATTATACCGACGGCAGTCATCATCGCGACTGCATTGCTGTGGGGCGAACAGCGGCAACCCCTGAAAACCACAATGCGCGCTGCGATCATCGTTGCTGTTTCGGGCATTGCCATCTGGCTGCCGCTGAACATCGGCATTGTCCTGAACGTGCAGGGGTTCATCGACGCGCAGGTCGTTCAGTCGCAAATGTCGGTCCGGCCCGCGACTGTCGACGTCGTCGTCCGCAGCTGGCTCGAAAGCATCACGTCCAG
The DNA here is from genome assembly GCA_043756805.1 of Sphingomonas sp. Classification (GTDB taxonomy): domain Bacteria; phylum Pseudomonadota; class Alphaproteobacteria; order Sphingomonadales; family Sphingomonadaceae; genus Sphingomonas_O. The sequence continues at coordinate 8,304 of JAYUQI010000117.1, read as the reverse complement.
CAAAACCGGCATCCCGGCCCTTGTCCTTGCGCTTTGGCCGCTGTCGGTGCTGGGTGCGCTCCTTGTCGTAAAAACCCCCGGCATCCGCTTTCGGATCATCGCTGTCAGCACCGCCACATTGTCGGGCATGGTCATCATCGCCGCCATCGCGGGCAGCCGCCAGCTGCCCTATCTCTATCTGCCCTACACGACGTTGATCACGACGGCGCTGGCCATCGCGGGATTATGCCTCGCCAGAACCGCATCACACCCGGCTCGGATTGCGGTTTTGGCGCTGCTGGCCGGTGTGGCCGTGCTGTTCGCCACGCGCGCAGCGTCGGTGCTGCACCAAGCCATCACTCCGCCGATATCGGTGCGCGTTGCACAGCGGATCACCCAAATCGCGTCGCCGGGCACGCGCATAGTGTCGGGCGTCGCGCTCGGCGGTGCCCTGCCCGTCTCGTCAATCGGCGCGGACGAAGAGCGCGCGCGTCATGACCGGCTGGCCAAAAAATATGGCGTCGCGCTGCCGCCGGTGGCCGCTGAATCCGTGCGCGCCTCACCCGGCGGTTATATCGTGCGGCCCTATCCGTGGGTGATCGGTGGGCTGGAAATGATCGACCCCGACAAGGTCAAGGTCGTCCTGCCGTTCGCATGGCCGCTCCAGCGCGAGGAGTGGCAGCTCGATTACTGGCGCGCGCAGGGCTTCACCCTGTTTATCGTTGAAAACGACCGTGTTTTTGACAGCCCATCCCCCGCATACCGTAATTTCTTTCGCGCGTTGCGCAGCCGGTGCCGCGAAGTCGCCCGCATCGACGGCAACCGCCCGCTGTTCGACGAATATGACGCTTATATCTATCGTTGCAGCGCGATGGACGTTAACGCGCGGCAAGCGGGCAGCGCAGGTGAACGAAATTGATCGAGCCGACGGGGACACAGGGCAGCGTAAGCGAAGCCGCACGACGGCTTTATCGTGGCGCACCGCCCGTTGCGCGCAGCTTGCAGAGCCTGCGCCCCTATATCTGTCCGTTCGATGATTTACTGGCATCGGTTCCCGCCGATGCCCATGTCCTTGATGTCGGCTGCGGCGCAGGGTTGTTTCTGGGGCTGATCGCCGACCACCATCCCGCTGCAACCGGGATCGGCTTTGATTCAAGCGCATCGGCCATCGCGGCGGCCCGCAAAATGAGCCTCGACAATAATTTCGAGAGTCGCATCGCTTTCGAACATCGCGCCGTCGGCGACGCATGGCCCGAAGGCCCGTTTGACGTCGTCAGCATTGTCGATGTCCTCCACCATATCCCGCCTGCGCATCAGCGCGACGTGATCGAACAGAGCTTTGCGCATGTCCGCCCCGGTGGCGTCCTGATCTACAAGGACATGGGCACGCGGCCGCTGTTCAGCGCCTTGTGGAACCGGGCGCATGACCTCCTGCTCGCCCGCCAGTGGATTCACTACCGGTCGATTGACGACGTCAAACGCTGGGTCACGGCACAGGGCGCACAGATCGTGAAAACAGGCGCGCGGTCGCTCGGCCCCTATGCCCATGAGCTGCTCGTTGCCAAACGCCCCGAGACCGGAGCTTAGCGTCACTCATGGAAAAATCATTTTATGGCGTCATCCTGCTCAGCGTGTCGATCACAGCGGCGGCGCAACTTGTTCTCAAGACGGGGATGACAAACCCGGCGGTGCAGCGGCTGATCGGTGACGGCGTCTCGCTCCGGCTGGCCGGCGTTTTCCTGAACCCGTTCGTCGTTGGCGGGCTGCTGCTTTATTTTGCGGCGGCTATGCTGTGGCTGCTGGTGCTTGCAAAATTCGAAGTCAGTTTTGCCTATCCTTTCGTCGCGCTGGGTTTTGTCATCACAGCCGTTGCGGGATGGCTGCTGTTTGACGAGCCGATGTCGCTCAGCCGTGCCGCCGGGACATTGCTGATCTGTGCTGGCGTCGTGCTGGTCGCGCGGAGCTGATGGTGACCGCACCCGCGATTCCCCTGTGCGTCGACCTCGACGGCACACTGATCCGCACCGACGTGCTGCACGAATCCGCGCTGGCGCTGGCGCGACAGGAACCACTGTCGCTGCTCTCGATACCCGGCTGGCTGTCGCGCGGTCGCGCGCCTCTGAAACATGCCATTGCCGCGCGCGTCACCATCGACGTCGCGACGCTCCCCTATAATGCCGACGTTCTCGCCATCATAAACGAAGCGCGCGACGCGGGCCGCCCGATCATCCTCGCGACCGCCGCGGCCCCGCAATTTGCAGCCGCCGTCGCCAACCATCTCGGCCTGTTCGATGCCGTGATCAGCAGCGATGCCACCACCAATCTGTCGGGCGCAGCCAAGGCAGACTGCCTCGTCGCGCGCTTCGGCGACCGTGGCTTTGATTATATCGGCAATGACCATGTCGACGCGGCCGTGTGGGACAAGGCACGCCGCGCGCATGTCGTCGGCGGTCGCCGCAGCCTGCATCAGCGCGCCGCCGCCAGTGGCGCAGAGGTCCACCCGATCGCATCCCCGTCGCGTGCCGCCCGCGCTTTTCTCCGCGCCGTCCGCCCCGTGCAATGGCTCAAGAATCTGCTGGTTTTCGTGCCGCTGCTTGCGGGGCAGAAACTCGGCGATCCCGCGCTGTTCCTCGATGCCGTGCTCGCCTTTGTCGCGTTCAGCCTGACCGCGTCGTCGGTCTATATCGTCAACGATCTTCTCGATCTCGATGCCGACCGCCGCCACCACCGCAAGGCCGCGCGGCCCTTCGCTTCGGGCGCGCTGCCGGTGTCGACGGGTGTGCTGGCCGCGCCCGCGCTGCTTGCCGCCGGGATCCTTGTCGGCCTGCTTCTCCCACCGATGTTCCTCGCGGTGCTGGGCTGCTATATTGTCCTGACCGGCCTCTACAGCTTCTGGCTCAAGCGCCACGTCATCGTCGATGTCATTCTGCTGGCCGGGCTGTACACGCTGCGCATCATCGCGGGATCGGCGGCGACCGGGATTGCCCCGTCGTTCTGGCTGCTCGCTTTTTCGCAATTCATTTTCTTCAGCCTTGCGCTGGTGAAACGCTATACCGAGCTGCGCCTGAAGGACGATGACGGCGGCATCCTTGCCGGGCGCGGCTATTATGCGCGGGATTTGCCCGTGCTGATGGCACTCGGCGCGTCGAGCGGGATGATGGCTGTCCTCGTCCTCGCGCTCTACATCGAATCGCCCGCGACCGCCGCGCTCTATGCCGGGCGCGCCTGGCTCTGGCTGATCCCGCCGACATTCCTCTACTGGGTCGCGCGCCTCTGGATGAAAACGCACCGCGGCGAAGTCCACGACGACCCCGTCGTCTTCGCCGCCCGCGATCGCCAGAGCTTGCTGATCGCCGGAATATTGGGGCTTATTTTTGTGGCCGCGGCGGGGAATTGGCGGGTTTGGTAAACCCGCCGCACGTCGCGAACATCAGCGAACAGGAAAATGGTGCCCGGAAGAGGACTCGAACCTCCACGACCTTGCGATCGCCAGCACCTGAAGCTGGTGCGTCTACCAATTCCGCCATCCGGGCACTCGGGTAGGAGCAGGCGCGGATAGCGGCAACGTCGCGCTTGTCAATGCAAAGGGTGCGCGGCTAGGGCGGCAGGATGGCAACGGACATGACAAACCAGCTTATCACGGTCTTCGGCGGCAGCGGCTTTCTCGGCCGCTATGTCGTGCAGGCGCTGCTCAAATCAGTCGTCCGCGTGCGCATTGCCGCGCGCGATCCGCGAGGGGGCCTGTATCTCAAGACGCAAGGGGGCCTCGGCCAGACACAGTTTGTCGCTGCCGACATCCGCAAAGCGGACAGCGTGGCGCGGGCGCTGGCGGGATCGGACGGCGTCGTCAATCTCGTCGGCATCCTGAAGGGTGATTTCCAGGCGTTCCATGTCGACGGCGCGCGCAACGTTGCCGAAGCCGCGACGAATGCGGGCGTCAAAGCGCTCGTCCAGGTCTCGGCCATCGGCGCCGATCCCGCCAGCGCCTCGGCCTATGGCGAATCAAAAGGCGACGGCGAAGCGGCAATCCGCGCGGCCTTCCCCGCTGCCACGATCCTGCGCCCCTCGATCGTCTTTGGCCGCGAGGACCAGTTCGTGAACCGCTTTGCCGGTCTGATCCGTATGCTGCCGGTCGTGCCGATCATCCGGGGCGATGCGAAGTTCCAGCCGGTCTATGTCGGCGACGTTGCCAAAGCCGTCGCTGCCGCGCTTGCCGATCCCAAAGCGCATGGCGGCAAGACATACGAACTCGGCGGCCCCGACGTGATCAGCATGGGCGGCCTCAACCGCTGGATCGCCAAGGCGACCGGGCGTCGGCGCGGTTTTATCGACATGCCCGATTTTATCGCGGGCACGATGGCCTCGGCAGTCGGCTGGCTGCCCGGCGCACCGATGACGAAGGATCAGTGGCTGATGCTGCAATCGGACAATGTCGTGGCACCCGGCGCCAAAGGATTGGGTGCGTTCGGCATTATCCCGACGCCGCTCGAATCGGTCGCCGATGGCTGGCTCGTCCAATACAAGCGTCATGGGCGTTTCGCCCAACCGGAAGGCTGAGTTTTGGACATAGTGACGGCGATCCTCCTCGGCATTGTCGAGGGGCTGACCGAGTTTCTGCCCGTCTCGTCGACTGGCCATTTGATCCTCGCGACCGAGCTGCTCGGTTACGATGCCGCGCGCTGGGCGATCTTCAATATCGCGATCCAGCCGGGTGCCATTCTCGCGATTGTCGTCCTGTATTGGCGCACGTTTACCGGCGTGCTTGGGGGTCTGATAAAGTGGGAGCCGTCCGCCGTCGCGTTCACCCGCAACCTGCTGGTCGCGTTTTTCCCGGCCGTCATTCTCGGCCTCGCGTTCGGCGACCTTATCGAACTGATGCTTGAAAATGCCATCATTGTCGCGTGGGCATTGATTATCGGCGGGTTCGCGATCCTGCTGGTCGAGCGTTACGCGAAGCCCGTCGAGGTCGGCGGTGTCGCCAATGTCAGCCTGCGTCAGTCGATCATGGTGGGCCTTGTCCAGTGCCTTGCGATGATCCCCGGTGTCAGCCGCTCGGGCGCGACGATCCTTGGTGCGATGGGTTTCGGTGTCGATCGCAAGACGGCCGCCGAATTCAGCTTCTTCCTCGCGGTGCCGACACTGACCGGGGCGACGATCCTGCAACTGTTCAAGCATCGCGATGCGATAACGCCTGATGCACTCGGCCTGATCGGCATCGGCTTTGTCGTCTCGTTCGTGGTCGCGTTCGTCGTCATCAAGGGCTTTCTCGCGGTGGTCACACGATTCGGATTTGCGCCCTTTGCGTGGTATCGGATCATCGCAGGAACCTTGGCCCTGATCTGGCTGCTGAATAGATAGGTCCGAAACAGGACTATTAAAATCATATAATCGCGAAAATCGGGCAGTTTGCCATTCTGTCTATTATTGATAGGTATGTATAGCTGTCCTAATTGCTTGACTCGAGCGCAGTCGGCCCTCAATCGCAATATCGGAGGGCGCGATGGCCGAAAACCCGATGCTGAAATTTGTCGACAAGGCGCAGTCTTATCCTGAGAAGCGGGAGGCCACACGCCGCGCCGAGGATTTCCGCGAGATCGCCGACAGATATGCCGTGCCGAGTGCCGAGGAGCAGTCGGCGCGCTGTTCGCAATGCGGCGTTCCTTATTGCTCGGTCCATTGTCCGCTGCACAATCACATTCCCGACTGGCTGCGACTGACCGCCGAAGGGCGGCTGCGCGAAGCCTATGAACTGTCGAACAGCACATCGACGATGCCCGAAATCTGCGGCCGCATTTGCCCGCAGGATCGCTTGTGCGAGGGCAATTGCGTCATCGAATTTTCGGGCCACGGCGCGGTGACGATCGGCTCGGTCGAAAAATTCATTACCGATACGGCATGGGAAGAAGGCTGGGTCGAACCGATCGTCGCGGGGCCCTCGCGCGGACAATCTGTCGGTATTATTGGCGCGGGGCCAGCGGGCCTCGCCACTGCCGAATATATGCGCGTCGCCGGGTATGAAGTCCATGTTTACGACCGGCATGACCGCGCAGGGGGCTTGCTGACTTATGGTATTCCGGGCTTCAAACTCGAAAAGCCTGTTGTCATGCGCCGCGTTGATCGGCTGAAAGCGGGCGGCATCGTCTTCCATGAAAGTTTCGAAGTCGGCCGCGACGCAACACTCGACGAGCTGCGTGCACAACATGATGCGATCCTGATCGCGACCGGCGTTTACAAGGCGCGTGCGATCAAGATGCCGGGCGTCGGCAGCGACGGCGTGGTCGAAGCGCTCGATTATCTGATGACCTCGAACCGCAAGGGCTTTGGCGATGACGTGCCGCTGTTCGACGCTATTGACGGCGTTGGGGGCGCGCTCAACGCGGAGGGCAAGAACGTTGTCGTCATCGGCGGCGGCGATACCGCAATGGACTGCGTCCGCACCGCCGTCCGCCAGGGCGCAAAATCCGTCAAATGCCTCTATCGCCGTGACCGTGCAAACATGCCGGGCAGCCAGCGCGAAGTCGCCAATGCCGAGGAAGAAGGCGTCGAATTCGTCTGGCTCTCCGCCCCCGAAGCCTTTGGGTCTGCCGACACTGGCGCGGTCAACGACGTCCGTGTCGCCAAAATGCGCCTCGGCGCGCCCGATGCCAGCGGCCGCCGCGCGCCCGAAGCCGATCCGGGCAGCGAATATAAACTTGATGCCGATCTCGTCATCAAGGCGCTCGGCTTCGATGCCGAAGACCTGCCCAAGATGTTCGGATCGCCCGATCTCGGCGTCACCCGCTGGGGCACACTCCGCGTCGATCACAAAACGATGCAGACCAGCCTCGACGGTGTCTTCGCGGCGGGCGACATCGTCCGCGGTGCGAGCCTCGTCGTCTGGGCCATCCGCGACGGGCGCGATGTCAGCGACCATATGCACCGCTATCTGAAGGCGAAGGTCGCAACCATGAGGAAAGCTGCATGATCAAACATATGATGATGGCATTGGCGTTGACGGTCGTGACACCCGCCTTTGCGCAGACCGTTCAATCAGCCGCTTCACAAAAAAGTGTTTACGATTTGGCACTTGAGGCTGTTAGAATTTCTTATCCTTCGGCCACCGCTAGGGCGGAATCCGTTCGGGTATCCGAGCAGAGCTTTAGAAAGTCATTCGGCTCCGATCCTCAGAACGCTGCGCTCGAAAAGCGATTTCCTGGTGTGACAAATGCGATGGCGGCGGCGCTTCGAGCCGAGATGGCCAGGGCCCTTCTTGAAATCGAACCACAAGTGCTTGGCTCGGTAGCGGCCGACCTTGCTGCGCGCCTGTCCGCGTCGGATCTTCAGGAAACTATCGTCTTTTATCAGTCACCCGCTGGACAGGCACTGCTGGCCCTCGACCCAAAGCTAATGGATCGTCAGACGGGAATAGTCTCCATTTCATCCCTTTCGGTTGCTGATCGCCAAGCAATTGGGCGCTATCAATCCAGCGATGCAGGGCGACGAACTGCTGCCGCGATGCAGCAGTCGCTCGCACTCGCTCCGCAGGCGGCAGCCCGCTTGTATGCACCACTTCGAGACAGGGTTTCAGATAAGGCCGCGAGCGCAGCAAATGCTTATATCAAGAGGTCTTCAAAAAGATGACAAGCGACCAGCCTTCACGGCATTCGGCAACCGAGGAAATGCGCATCAATTTGAAGGCAAAAGCGACGATGGAAAGGAAAGCCGCATGAAGAAGTCTGTAATGATCGCGCTGGCACTGATAGTCGCGACCCCTGCCATCGCGAAGACCGAAGCGCCAGTCACAGTAACGGCACGCAACATCACTACTGGCACGCCGCTCGCCAGTGAGATTGCCGGAAAGCTGTTTCCCGATGGAACCTATCGCAAGATGCTCGGCCCCTCGATGACGAAGATGTTGTCAGACATGACCGATAGCATGATGACGACAGTGCCTTTGGGGCCGTTGCTCAAGTCAGTTGGGTTGCCAGAAGAGTCTGTAACGAAACTCGACAAATCGACGCTGGGCGAGATCATGGCTGTAACCGATCCTCACTACCGGGAAAGGATGCGTCGCGGCACGAATGCAATGTTTTCGGCGATGCTCCCGATGTTTGAAAAGCTGGAGCCCGATCTTCGGGCGGGGCTTACGATTTCGCTCGACAACCGGTTTTCATCCGCCGAGCTAGGTGACCTCAATACCTTTTTCGCGACACCAACAGGCAGTTCATTTGCGTCACAACAGATGATGCTTTTCATGGATCCTGCCGTCATGGGCAGGATGCAGGCGGCAATGCCCAAAATCATGGCAGCAATGCCCACAATGATCGCGGCAATGACGGACGCGAC
>JAYUQI010000116.1:0-11146 GCA_043756805.1 Sphingomonas sp. | reverse complement strand
CAATGGCGCCGGCGTCGGTTGGACAGTCTATGCCCCGCTGGCGACCACGGGTTCGCCCGGGCCCGCGGTCGACATGGCGATCCTGTCGCTGCACCTTGCGGGTGCGTCGTCGATTCTCGGCGCGGTCAATTTCATCACGACAATCTTCAATATGCGTGCGCCGGGCATGACGCTGCACAAGATGCCGTTGTTCGTCTGGTCGATTCTGGTGACCGCGTTCCTGCTGCTGCTCTCGCTCCCGGTTCTCGCCGCCGCGATCACGATGCTGCTGACCGACCGCAATTTCGGCACGACATTTTTCGATCCGGCCGGCGGCGGCGATCCGTTGCTGTATCAGCATCTCTTCTGGTTCTTCGGCCACCCCGAAGTCTACATCATGATCCTGCCGGGCTTCGGCATGGTCAGCCAGATCATCTCGACCTTCTCGAAAAAACCGGTCTTCGGCTATCTTGGCATGGCCTATGCCATGGTCGCGATTGGCGTTGTCGGCTTCGTCGTCTGGGCGCACCACATGTTTACCAGCGGCCTCGGTGTGAACGTGAAAATGTATTTCACGGCGGCAACGATGGTGATCGCGGTGCCGACCGGCATCAAGATTTTCAGCTGGATCGCGACAATGTGGGGCGGCTCGATCAGCTTCAAGACGCCGATGATGTGGGCGCTGGGCTTCATTTTCATGTTCACGGTCGGCGGTGTGACCGGTGTTGTGCTCGCCAATGGCGGCATCGATACCTACATGCACAACAGCTATTATGTGGTCGCGCATTTCCATTATGTGCTGTCGCTTGGCGCGGTGTTCTCGCTGTTCGCGGGCTTCTATTACTGGTTCCCGAAAATGAGCGGGCGGATGTATAACGAAGCGCTTGGCCAGATCCATTTCTGGACCTTCTTCGTGGGCGTCAACGTCCTGTTCTTCCCGATGCACTTCCTCGGGCTGCAGGGGATGCAGCGCCGCATTCCCGATTACACTGATGCCTTGCATGAGTGGAATTACGTCGCGTCGATCGGCTATGTGATCATGGCTGCGTCGATGGTGATTTTCTTCGTCAATCTGGCCTGGGCGTTCCTTGCCGGACGCAAGGCGGGGGACAGCCCGTGGGGCGAAGGCGCGACAACGCTCGAATGGACGCTGTCGAGCCCGCCGCCCTATCACCAGTTCGAAACGCTGCCGAAGATCGATTAGGCTTGAACAATTAACCCAAACCCGTTCGGGCTGAGCTTGTCGAAGCCCTGTCTTTCCTTCTGTGATATGGCACAGAAAAAAGACAACCCTTCGACAGGCTCAGGGCAGACGGTTTTTGGATCGAAGGTTCCGATGAACATAACGACTGTTATCCAATCCCCGGCCCTTCCCGCCGACTGGCGCGACCTTTTCGCGCTGACGAAGCCGCGCGTCATGCGGTCGGTGGTGTTCACCGCGCTGTGCGGGATGCTCGCGGCGCCCGTCGCGCTGCCGCCTGCGCTGGGGTTCGCTGCAATCCTTGCGATTGCGCTGGCGGCGGGCTCGGCGGGCGCGCTCAATCAATGGTATGAGGCCGACATTGATGCGCTGATGAAGCGCACCGCCAACCGGCCATTGCCGGCGGGTCGCATCGACGCGCAGACCGCGCTGCATTTCGGCGTCGGGCTCGGTGTCTTCTCTGTGGTGTTGATGTATCTTGCCGCAAACGCCTTTGCCGCCGCGCTGCTTGTCGTTTCGATCCTGTTCTATGTGCTGGTCTATACCGTTGGCCTCAAGCGCCGGACGCCGCAGAATATCGTCATCGGTGGCGCAGCGGGGGCCTTTCCACCGCTGATCGGCTGGGTCGCGGCCACGGGTGACGTGTCGCTGCTGCCGATCCTGATGTTTGCGATCATTTTCCTGTGGACCCCGCCGCACAGCTGGGCGCTCGCGCTGCTGATCCGCGATGATTATGCCAAGGGCGGCGTGCCGATGCTGCCGGTAGTTGCGGGTGGCCGGACAACGCGGGTCCAGATGCTGGGCTATGCCGTGCTGATGGCGGGGGCCGCCGTTGCCCCCTGGGCATTGGGCTTTGCGGGCATGCTTTACGGGATCATCGCTGCGGTCGGCTCGGCGGTCTTCGTGGCGCTCACCGCCTGGTGCCTCATCGCCAATGCCCCGACGCCCGCAACGATGAAGCCCGAGCGGGTGCTGTTCATTTATTCGATCGGCTATGTCCTCTCGATCTTTGCCGCGCTTGCGGTGGACAGGAACCTCGCATGATCCCCGACGATGAATTCACCCGCCGCCGCAAATCGCGCGCGATCGTGACAGCGGTTCTGCTGGTCGGCATGGTCGTACTGTTCTATTTCATCACGCTGGCGCGGATCAGCACATCATGACCACACTCGCGCCCGACCGGAACCGCCGCACTGCCCTGATCGCGCTGGCAGGGGCGATGGCGATGCTTGGCCTCGGTTATGCCAGCGTTCCGCTCTACCGTCTGTTCTGCAACGTCACCGGCTATGGTGGCACGACAATGCGCGCAAACGAGGCGACTGGCGCCGTTGCGGGCAAGACGATGGAAATCCATTTCGACGCCAATCATTCGTCGTCCTTGCCGTGGACTTTCAAAGCCGAAGTGCCGTCGCAAACCGTGACCATCGGTGCGCGCAACATCGCTTTTTTCACCGCGACCAACCTGTCGGACAAACCGGTCACCGGGACCGCGACCTACAACGTCACGCCAACGCAATCGGGCGCGCATTTCGCCAAAATCCAGTGCTTCTGTTTCAACCAGCAGACGCTGGCCCCGGGGCAGACCGTGCGGATGCCCGTCATATTCTTTGTCCAGCCGTCGATCCTCGAGGATCCGCTTGCCGATGATGTCCGCGCGATCACGCTGTCCTATACTTTCTATCCCGTAGACGCGTCTAAAAAGACGGGTTAATCGCCACCATATTATCGACCCGAGGAACGACCCGATGTCCGGTGCCAAGAACCACGAATATCATATCCTGCCGCCCGATCCGTGGCCGTTGATCGGTGCGTTTTCGTCGTTGATCATGGCGGCAGGCGCGATCATGTGGATGCACAAGGCACCGTTCGGTGGGTATGTGTTCTTTGCGGGCCTCGCGGCGGTGCTTTACACCATGTACAGCTGGTGGGCGAACGTGATCCGTGAAGCCAATGCCGGCGATCATACGCCGGTCGTCTCGCTCCATCTGCGCTACGGCATGATCCTGTTCATTGCGTCCGAAGTCATGTTCTTCGTCGGCTGGTTCTGGGCATGGTTCGATTTTTCGCTGTTCCCCGTGGCGATGTCGGTGTCCGAAGGGGCCGTAACTTTAGGCGAAACCGCGGCGACCTGGCCGCCAAAGGGCATCGAAGTCATCGATCCGTTCCATTTTCCATTGCTTAATACGCTGATCCTGCTCTGCTCGGGCACAACAGTCACATGGGCGCATCATGAGCTGATTCACGGCAACCGCGACGGCCTGAAAAATGGCCTGTGGGCGACCATCATTCTCGGTGCGCTGTTCACCAGCATTCAGGCCTATGAATATATCCACGCACCCTTCGGTTTTGCGGGCACCAACTATGGCGCGGCGTTTTTCATGGCGACGGGGTTTCACGGCTTCCATGTGCTCGTCGGGACGATCTTTCTCGCCGTCTGTCTGAAGCGCGCCTACAACGGCGACTTCACGCCGCGCCAGCATTTCGGCTTTGAAGCGGCGGCTTGGTACTGGCATTTCGTCGATGTCGTCTGGCTGTTCCTGTTCGTCGCCATCTATGTCTGGGGCGGTTGGGGCGCGCCGGTCCACGGCGGATAAGTGACCGGCTGGCACCTTGCGCAGGTCAACGTCGGCCGGCTGATTGCCGCAATGCCCGATCCGCGCGTTGCGCCGTTTTTCGCAGCGCTCGACCGGGTCAATGCGCTGGCCGACGTGTCGCCGGGTTTCGTCTGGCGACTGCAGGACGAAAGCGGCAACGCGACAGCCATCAGCTATTCGCCCGACCCCCTGTTGGCGATCAACATGTCGGTCTGGATCGATGCCGAATCCTTGTTCGATTTCGTCTATCGCAGCGCCCACACCCCCGAAATGGCGCGCCGCCGTGACTATTTTGATCGCTATGACGGGGCGTATCAGGCGCTGTGGTGGATCCCCGCAGGGACGATACCGACGGTCAACGATGCGCTCTCGCGCTTGTGGTTGCTCGACCGGTTTGGCCCGACTGCGCAGGCTTTTACGTTCAAGGCGCGCTTTCCCAACCCCGATCTAGGTGGGCCGCCCGTCGATCTGCAACCCGACCCGTGGTGTGTCGGGCGCGCCTGATGGCGCCAGCGTTCATCGCCGCGATCAAAGGCCAATGCCCGAAATGCGGCGCGGCGACGTTGTTCGACGGGTGGATCGACTTTGCACCAAAGTGCCGTGTCTGCGGGCTCGATTTCACGGTGTTCAATGTCGGCGATGGCCCCGCGGCGTTCCTGACGCTGATTGTCGGCGCGCTTATCGTGGTCGGTGCGGTGAGTTTGCAGTTGAGCACCGAACCGCCGTTTTGGGTGCACATCCTGATCTGGCCCGTGCTCGCGCTGGCGCTTGTCACCGGCGGTCTGCGCGTCGGTAAAGCCGCGCTGCTCCACTCGGAATATCGCAAATGAAGCGCTTGCCGATCCTCCCGACGTTGCTGGTCCTGATCGCAGTTGCCGCCATGATTGCGCTCGGCGTCTGGCAGCTTGATCGGCGCGGCGAGAAAGAAGCTCTGATCGCGCAGCTATCCGCAAACCGCGATTTGCCGCCGATAGCCTATCCCGAACGCGCGCCGGTCGCGGACGAAGCGATGTTTCGTAAAAGCCGGGTGACGTGTCTGCGCGTGGCGAGCTGGCGCGTGACGGGCGGCGCGACGCCGACAGGCCAAGGCGGATACCGCCATATCGCCGAATGCGTCACGGGGGCCGAGGGACCGGGGGCGCTGATCGATATGGGCGTCGCCGCCGACCCGACGGTCAAACCGGCGTGGACGGGCGGCACGGTCGATGGCCTGATCACGACCGAGCCAAACCAGACCAGCCTGATCGGTCGCGCCTTCGGCAGCGCACCACCGCTGCGCCCGATGCTTGTCGCTGATGTGCCCGCCAAGGGCTTGGCAGCGAGCGCACCGCCAAGCGCGGATGGCATTTCGAACAACCACCTTGCCTATGCGGTGCAATGGTTCCTGTTCGCTGCGATCGCACTGATAATTTATGCGATAGCGCTCTGGCGGCGGGCGAAGGTTTAGCGCGTGATGACTTTAAGTTGATTCGCCAACTTCGTCACCCCCGCGAAGGCGGGGGTCCAATTCCTGAGGCTCGATATTGGGCGTTGGATTCCCGCCTTCGCGGGAAGGACGAGAAGTATGGATCAATCAAAAATCATAAGCTCTAGCGCGCCAGCCGCGATTGCATCCGAGCGAGATAGCGCGCGAGGATGTCGATCTCCAGATTCACCGGCGTGCCAGCTTTCAGGCCGCCCAGCGTCGTCATCGCGGCAGTATGCGGGATGATGTTCAGCGTGAAATGCGCCGTTCCATCGGGCTGGTCGGTCACGTCATTGACCGTCAGTGACACGCCGTCGACCGTGATGGACCCTTTCGCCGCCACATAGGGCGCAACAGCGTCGGGCGCAGCGATTACCACGCGCCAGCTGTCACCGACAGGCTCGAATGAAACGACATGGCCGATGCCATCGACATGGCCCGTCACGATATGTCCGCCCAGTTCGTCGCCGATCTTCATGGCGCGTTCGAGATTGAGCGGCCCTCCAGTGATCCACATCCCCGGCGCGGTGCATGAGACGCTTTCGCCCGACATATCGATGGCAAACCAGCCAGAGCCCTTGTCGACCACCGTCATGCACGCGCCCGAACAGGCAATCGACGCGCCGATCGCCACGGTTGCCGTGTCATAGGCGGTTTCGATAACGAGGCGCAGGTCGCCGCGCTGGTCCGCGCTGCGGATCGTGCCGATGTCGGTGATGATGCCAGTAAACATGCGCCCCCTATTCCCGCACCCGGTCGTAAATGTCGAGCCGGTCCGCACCAAGCCGCCGCGAATCGGCTGCGCGCCACCGGCCATGCGCGTCTGACAGGGTTGTCAGACCAATGTCGGACAGCGCAGGCTTGCCCCCGCCGATCAGGATCGGCGCCCGGTAGATAAGCAGCCGGTCAACCAGATCGGCGGCGAGAAAGGCCGATGCCGCGCCCGCGCCGCCTTCGATGAGGAGGTTGTCGGCGGCGATAGAAGCGATGGCTTGGGGGTTTGACAGCCACCCCCATTCGTCTTTCCCGCGAAGGCGGGAAGCCAACGCCAGAGGCTCGATATTGGGCGTTGGGCCCCCGCTTTCGCAGGGGTGACGGGTAAGGATATAACGCGCCGGACTCCGCTCCTCCAGTCCCGCCAGCCGGACGTCAAGCTGCGGCGCATCAGCCTCATACGTCCCTCGCCCAACGAGTATCGCTTCGACGCGCGACCGTTCGAGATGCCCGTGCGCGCGCGCTTGCGGGCCCGTGATCCACTGGCTTTCGCCATCGGCGCGGGCGATACAGCCATCGAGCGACAGCGCCAGTTTAAGCGTCACGTGCGGACGGTCGAGGCGCTGGCGGGTCAGGAATCCCGCCATCGCGCGCAAAGCGTCCGCAGTTTCAACGCCTTCCACAACCTCGATACCGGCACGGCGCAACCGGGCAGCGCCGTTCCCGTCCGTGCGCGGATCGGGATCGCGGACAGCAATGATCACGCGCGCAATGCCCGAGTCGACGATCAGGTCGCTACAGGTCGGTCCACGTTCACTGGCATGCGCGCAGGGCTCGAGCGTTGTGTAAAGCGTCGCGCCTTTTGCGGCGTTCCCCGCCTGCGCCAGCGCAGTGGCTTCGGCATGCGGCCGCCCGCCCGCCGCTGTTACGCCGCGTCCGGCAACGCGACCGTTGCTGACGATGACGCAGCCGACATTGGGATTGGGCCACGTCCGCCCGCCCCCGCGTGTCGAAAGAGCAATCGCGGCGCCCATCCAGCGCGCGTCGTCATTCATTTGCGCTGCTTGTCGACGTCGATGCCCATATTGTTGGCAAGGCGGCGATAGGCCAGACGCTTTGCCTCGGCGGCATCCTCGCGTTCTTTCTTGGCGGCGAGCTCGGCGGGCAAGTCCCTGGCCTGTTGCGCGCGCACTGCGGCGGCGGTGCGGCTGGCGGGCCATTGCTTGACATAGATGATGGTCGGCGGGGTCCACACTTCGTCGATCTTCGCCTCGCGGATCATCGCCCAGAAAATGCCCATCGGCAGCGTCAGTGATAGTGCGGCAAACACGATCTTGTGCTTGCGCGGGGCGCGCACGACGTCGCGGAAATCGCGCCAGGCGGCAAGCGGCGAGGACGGACGGGGCAGGATGGCCATGCGCCCTAGATAGAGCTCTTCGCGTAACAATCAAAGATGCGTCTTGACCGCCATTCTGCCTTGCGCTTTGTGGTCATCATGACCCAAAATATCAATGACGCGCTTGCCGCGCTGAACCTCACCCTGCCCCTCGCTGCGGCGCCCGTGGCCGACTATGTGCCGACAGTCGAAGTGAACGGGATGCTGTTCGTCTCGGGCCAGCTGCCGTTCAAGAATGGCGAAGTGATGGTCGGCCGCTTGGGCGATGATCGCGATGTTGCTGCCGGTCAGGAAGCGGCGCAGGCCTGTGCGCTGATGATCGTCGCGCAACTGAAAGCGGCACTTGGCGATCTTTCGCGTGTTGAACGGATTGTGCGCCTCGGCGTCTTTGTGGCAAGCAACGACCGCTTCACCGATCAGCCCAAAGTTGCCGATGGTGCGTCGTCGCTGATGGTGGCACTGTTCGGCGAGGCCGGAAAACATGCCCGTGCGGCCGTCGGCGTGCCCGTGTTGCCGCGTGGCGCGATGGTGGAGGTTGATGCCATTGTCGCTGTTCGCCCCGCTTGAGGGCCTGATCGCGCCAGCACCCGCGCCGACTCGCGTGGCGTTTCTGAAAGTGCAGCCTTACGCGCACCGTGGATTGCATGGTGGCGGCGTGATCGAAAACAGCCGGGCAGCGTTCCGTGCGGCAATCGCGCTGGGCCACGGGATCGAGACCGATGTTCAGGGTGCGCGCGACGGTGAGGCGATGGTGTTTCATGACGCAACGCTGGAGCGGCTGACGGAGTCGACCGGCGAGCTTGCCGCGCATACGCCTGCCGAACTGGGCAAAGTTACGTTGCGAGGCACCAGCGAGACGATCGCACAACTGCCCGAAATACTGGCGCTGATCGGCGGCCAAGTCCCTGTGCTGATCGAGATCAAAGCAAAGGGGCCGCGTGTTGCACCGCTTTGCCTGTCGGTCCGCCGCGCGCTCGAAGGATATCGCGGGGATGCCGCAATCATGTCGTTCAATCCACTGGTCGGCGCGTGGTTTGCCGAAAATGCAGCGCGGATCGTGCGCGGACTGGTGGTCAGCGAAGAAGGCAAGACCGGAGTGAGAGGCGTGATCGAGCGGTGGCTCTCGATGGCAAAAGCAAAGCCCGATTTTCTCGCCTACGACGTCCGCGATTTGCCGTCGAAATTCGCAGGCGCGGCGCGGGCGCGGGGCATTCCGGTGCTGACATGGACAGTGCGCGATGCCGAGGCCGAACGCCGCGCCTTTGCCCATGCCGACGAAGCGATTTACGAAAAGCCCGCATGACCGATGTCGTGGCGCGTGTTGGTAATGGCGTGGCGAGCTTTGACGCCGCCGCTTGGGATGCCTGCGCCGGCAATGCCAATCCCTTTGTCAGCCATGCTTTTCTGTCCGCACTCGAAACATCGGGCAGCGCAACGACGCGGACGGGATGGCAGCCCGTGCCAATTGCCATCGATGCCGAAGATGGTGCGCTGGCGGGTGTGCTTCCGGCTTATGTAAAAAGTCACAGCCAGGGCGAATATGTTTTCGACCATAGCTGGGCCGATGCTTATGAACATGCAGGCGGGCGCTATTACCCCAAGCTGGTCATTGCCGTGCCATTCAGCCCGGTTCCGGGCCCACGCGTTCTAGCACAGGATTTGACCGTTGCACGCGGGCTGATTGCGGCGGCTGAAGTGCTGGCGACGCAGAATGGCCTGTCGTCGGTGCACGCCAATTTCATCGCGCCCGATCAGGTCGATCTGTTCGAAGCGGGCGACTGGTTGATCCGCGAGGGGACGCAGTTCCACTGGGCGAACGACGGTTACACCTGCTTCGACGATTTTCTCGGTGCATTGGCGTCACGAAAGCGCAAGGCAATCCGCAAGGAGCGCGCGGCCGCTGTTGAAGGCCTCGAGATTGTCCACATCAGTGGCGCGGACATTACCGAGACGCACTGGAGCATCTTCTGGCGCTTTTATCAGGATACGGGGATGCGCAAATGGGGGCAGCCCTATCTGACCCGCGAGTTTTTCTCCGAAATCGGGGCGACAATGCCCGACAAGATTTTGCTTATCCTTGCGCTGCGTGATGGCGTGCCGGTTGCCGGGGCGCTGAATTTCATTGGCGCGGAGACGCTTTATGGCCGCTACTGGGGCTGCACCGAAGATGTGCCGTTCCTGCATTTCGAATTATGTTACTATCAGGCTATCGACGCCGCGATTGCACGCGGACTGAAAACGGTCGAAGCGGGCGCGCAGGGCGAACACAAACTCGCGCGCGGCTATGTCCCCGTGCCGACTTGGTCAGCGCATTATATTCCCGATCCGAACTTTCGGCGGGCAATCGCCGATTTTCTCGACCGCGAACGGCGCGCCATCGCGCGACAGATCGAGTTTCTCGGCGCGATGGCCCCGTTCAAGAAAGACGTTTAGGCCGCGCGGCGCATTTGCGTCGCACCGAGCCAGGCGCGGGCCTGACGCTGAGCTTCGGCGATTTCGCGTGCGGACATTTCGTCGGCGACTTCGGCGCGGCATTCCTGCGCCCGTTCGTTGCCCGAGACTGCCGCCAGATTGAACCATTTATGCGCCTGGATCAGATCGACGTCGATGCCGCCCGATCCACTCGAATACGATATGCCCAGTTCGTAACATGCATTGGCATCGCCCGATGCTGCGTCGCTCATCCGGCTTTCGATCAGAAACGCCGCGCTTTTGAAACTTGAAGCCATAACCCCATACCCCCATTGACGATTGTCAATCGAAACTGTCGCCGAAATGGTTTCAACAAATGGTTAACGTGTCGAAAGCATATTTCGGTCGGACGTGGGAACGGCGGATTTGCGGGAAAGTTTAAAAAAAGAAAGTACCATCCCCAGCCCCTCCACGAAGGCGTGAAGAGGAGACATAGGGCACTTTGCTCCCCTTCAGCCCTTGCTGGAGGGGCTGAGGGTGACCCCCTTCACGTTAATTGCGATGTTATCAATGAGCCGCGTCGAGCCGATCCGCGCCGCCGCCAAAATCCGGTCATCGCGCCGCGTGACATAGTCAATTATGAACCCCGCAGAGGTGATTGCACCACGCGCTTGATCCAATGTGGTGGCTTCATCCGCCCCGTCAGCCAGCGCCGTTGCCGCAGTGATCAACGCCGTCGGTAAGGCCACCGCTGCTGCGCGATCGGCCACCGAGAGGTAGGCATTGCGTGAGGACATCGCCAATCCGTCTGTTTCGCGCTCGGTCGGCACGCCGATAATATCGATACCGAGATCAAGGTCAGCCGTCATGCGGCGGACAACCTGCAATTGCTGCCAGTCTTTTTCCCCGAACAGCGCCATATCGGGGCGAACCTGACCGAACAGCTTGTTCACGACCGTTGCGACCCCATCAAAATGCCCCGGCCGCGATGCCCCGCAAAGCCCTTCGCTCACGCCTGCGACGGAAATCGTCGTGGCAAAGCCATCGGGATACATTGTTGTGACGTCGGGTGTCCAAAGGATCGCAACCCCCGCCTCGGCCAGCATCGCGGCATCCTCCACCCCGCGCCGGGGATAGCGCGACAGATCCTCTCCAGCTGCAAATTGCGTCGGATTGACGAAGATCGATACGACAACATGATCCGCCTGCGCCTTGGCGGCCTCGACCAGCTTGATGTGCCCTGCGTGCAATGCGCCCATCGTCGTCACGATTGCCACTGTCCCGTCGAGGGACGCACGCGCTTTGCGCAGGCACTGAAGGTCACGGATTGTTTGCACGGAAAATTTGCCTCCCTTATGGCGGTCCGGTGCTCACCAATTGGCGAG
>JAYUQI010000115.1:0-11193 GCA_043756805.1 Sphingomonas sp. | reverse complement strand
GAATTGGTAAAGCGTAAAGGGTATCTCCGGCGGCAACGAGGGGGGAGGGTTAGCCGCCGGAGATAGGTTTTGACGCGAGTTACGCAACTGCCGCGCCGGAACTGATCCTTGCCGTGCGGGCGTTGCGGACGAACCGCTACAGCCACACGCCAAGATTACCGGGGAGCGCTCATGGGAGAGGCGCGCCGACGGCAATGATCGCGAAACCGAGCATGTTGACGAATGTTCCCGTCGCTGTGCGGAATGCTTCGGGGATCGATAAGGCGCCGTCGCAATTGCAAACTGTGGGCGATCGGAACGGCAAGGCGCCATTTTCCCGCATCATGTTATGTCGGTTGGATTCGGCCACCGAAGCGCCTATCTCTTGGCCATGGGAACCGCAGACTGATGATTGATTTTGATCTGGACGAAGACGGCGATAGCCTCGTCTCGTCGATACGGAACAGCCCGATTGCCTCGGTGATCAGTGATCCGCGTCTACCGCATAATCCGATTGTTGCCGTCAACGATGCTTTCATTGCGCTGACCGGATACCCTGTCGAAGAAATCATCGGGCGAAACTGCAAATTTTTGGCAGGGCCAGCGACCGAGCCTTGGTTGACCGAACGGATCACGGCGGGGATTCGCGAAAAGCATCCGGTCCTCGTCGAAATTTTGAATTACAAGCGGGACGGAACGCCGTTTCGCAATGCTGTTCTCGTCGCGCCGGTGTTCGACACCGATGGGTCGCTCGAATATTTCCTCGGGTCGCAAGTTGAATTGCCCGAAGAAGCAGTTGGCCCGTCATCGAGCCGCCATGCGCACGCAGTTGCCCTGGTGAAAACGCTGTCGCCGCGCCAGCGCCAGATTCTGGCGCAAATCGCGGGAGGCCACCGGACGAAACAAATTGCCTGGCAGTTGTCGTTAAGCGAAAAGACTGTGAAAATGCACCGCTCGTTGCTGCTCCATAAATTGAGCACAACAAATATTGCCGACGCGATCCGCGTTGCCGTTGAGGCTGGCCTCTAAATCCCGACGGGAATGCTACGGTATTAAGTCTGTAGGGCTAAGGTCCGTATGGTGACTGGTTTAGGCCGAGCCCATAGGCGTTGCAACGCAGCAGCAACTCCCTTTTCTGTTGCGGAAAATGCTGGCCGGACATCCCCCGTCCGGCCAGCAGACTATCCCTATGGTGGGCAGATAACCAGTTTGAGCAAAGCCCAGCGACCCTGTCTGCTGGTGCCGTGGAGTTGACGATGAACGAACTTACCGCAGGCCAGTTTTCGCTGGTCTATAATGCCTTTTCCTTTACATTCGCCACGATGGCAGCGGCCACGTTGTTCCTGTGGCTGGGGCGGTCGCAAGTGGGGCCCGCATACAAGACGGCGCTGACAATTTCGGGCCTTGTCTGCGCCATTGCCGCCTATCATTATTTCCGTATTTTTGAGAGCTGGAACGCCGCTTATGGGGTTTCGGACGGCGTTGTAACCGCGACGAACGTCGCATTCAACGATGCGTATCGATATGTCGACTGGTTGTTGACTGTGCCATTGCTGCTGATCGAACTCGTGCTCGTCATGCGCTTGTCGGACGACGAAACAATGTCGAAGTCAGTGAAACTCGGTGCCGCCGCCGCGCTCATGGTGGTGCTCGGCTATCCCGGTGAAATTGCGACCGACAACACGACCCGCGCCATCTGGGGCACATTGTCGGCAATCCCCTTCGCCTACGTCATGTTCCAGTTGTTCAATGGCCTTGGTGCGTCGATCGAGCGGCAGCCCGAAAATGTCCGCGAACTGGTCAAGAAGGCACGTCTACTGACCTTTGCATCATGGGGCTTTTACCCGATCGTCTACATGATACCCTATACGAGCTTGAGTGGCGGGCTGGTCACGACCGGTGTGCAAGTCGGCTACACGATTGCAGACATCATTGCGAAGGCCGGTGTCGGGGTGCTGATCTACATCATTGCGGTGCGTAAGTCGGCTGCCGAATATGGCACGCCAGCGTTCGCAAAATAATATGTTCTTTGCCCACCGGGTCGCACCTGTTGGCATCGCGTCGGTCGGATGGTCTCCCGTGCCATCCGGCCGATTGGCGTTTGGCGAGGCAGTGCATATTGTCGTTTCGATTAGTGTGTTGGCAGCAGCGCTGGTCGGCGCCCGGCTTGATGCACCGGCCGTCACGATCTCGCTTTGTGCGGCGATACTGCTGTTTGGTTTGCCGCACGGGACATTTGATCTCGCACTCATCCGCAAGGCGCATGCGGATGAGCGCACGCTTGGTGTGACTGCTCTGTATCTTGGCTGTGCAGCCGCGATGTTTGCTGTCTGGTCTGTGGCTCCCGCGCTGGCTCTGGTCATCTTTTTCGGACTGTCGATCGTCCATTTTGCCGAGGATTGGACGAATCGATTGCCGTCGTTTCTTGCCCATGGAACCTCGACGGCGCTGCTAACAGCGCCGGTGTTACTGCATCGCGATGCGGTCGAGGCGTTATTCACGCTACTGGTCGGCGATGCTGTGTCGGGGTTGCTTGTTGCGGTCGCTATTCTTGTTGCGCCCGTATCGCTCGCCATCGCCAGTGTAGCGGCGATTACCCTGTGGCATGACGGGCATCGTCGTCATGCGGTAACGACGGGCTCGGCGTTAACTGGTATGATCTTTCTGCCCCCTGTTGCCGGCTTTGCACTGTTTTTCTGCCTGATGCACTCACCCGCGCAATTTGCGGCGGCCCGGCGCGCACTTGACTGGTATCGAGTTCGGCAATGGGCGCCCGTGGCCGTGCCGTTGACATGTGCTGCCTTGGGGATCGCAGCGCTGATTTTCGCTACGGTCGCAACCGTTGCGATAACGGGTGCGGTGACAATCACGGCATTCATGACATTGTCGATCCTGACGTTGCCACACATGGTTGTGCCGATGGTCGTGGCGCAGCTGAGCCACTACCGCCTAAGGTCCGTATAGGGCGACGCCGGCAATGGGCGCATATCGATTGTAGAAACGTGAGTGACGACGGAATATTCCCTTTCGGTTGTTACAAATGCTGGCCGGTTTTCCCCCAAAACCGGCCAGCCTGTTTTATGGGCGTGATCGGTGCCTCGATCATGCCTGACGCCACCGGGTCGCACCTTTGGCTTTATTGGGCCGGATTGCCCGCAAGCAATCCGGCCTTTTCCTTTTCCGAAGCCTCTCGCCTCGGTGAATCTTCGCTGCTAGGCGACGCATATGGCCACCGATCTCACAGACCCGTTCGACCACATTGTCGATGCGCCGTTCGATAGCGCACTGTCGGATCGTTATCTCGTTTATGCGATGTCGACGATCACCGCGCGGTCGCTCCCCGATCTGCGCGACGGGCTGAAACCGGTCCACCGTCGCCTGCTCTGGGCAATGCGCTTGCTCAAGCTCGATCCGGCGAGTGGCTACAAGAAGTGCGCGCGCGTTGTCGGCGACGTGATCGGCAAATATCATCCGCATGGCGACCAGTCGGTCTATGACGCGATGGTCCGCCTCGCGCAGACATTCTCGCTGCGTTATCCACTGGTCGACGGACAGGGCAATTTCGGCAATGTCGACGGCGACAATGCCGCGGCGTATCGCTATACCGAAGCGCGGCTGACGGCGGTTGCCATCGACCTGATGGCGGGGCTTGACGACGGCACGGTCGACTATCGCCCCACATATAACGGGGAAGACGAAGAGCCCGAGATCATGCCGGGGCTGTTCCCCAATCTGCTCGCCAATGGCGCGAGCGGGATTGCCGTGGGGATGGCGACGAACATTCCGCCGCACAATGCCGCCGAAGTGATCGATGCGGCGATCCATCTGATCGACCAGCCCGAAGCTGATGATGTGTCCCTGCTCGACTATGTGAAGGGGCCGGATTTGCCGACCGGCGGGCTGATCGTCGATCCACCGGCGTCAATTGCGCAGGCTTATGCGACGGGGCGCGGCAGCTTCCGCGTCCGCTCGAAATGGGCGGTCGAGGATCTGGGGCGCGGGACATGGGTCGCGGTGGTGTCCGAGATTCCCTATGGCGTGCAGAAGGGCAAGCTGATCGAAGCGCTGGCGGCGCTGGTCAATGACAAGAAGCTCCCGATTTTTGCCGACGTCCGTGATGAGAGCGACGAGCTGATCCGTATCGTCATCGAGCCGCGCAGCCGCGCGGTCGATCCGCATGTGCTGATGGAAAGCCTGTTCCGGCTGAGCGAACTCGAAGTCAAAATTTCGCTCAATCTCAATGTGCTCGGCGCGGACCGGACGCCACGCGTGATGAGCCTGAAAGGCGTGCTGACCGACTGGCTGGCGCACCAGATCGAAGTCCTTGTCCGCCGCGCGACGCACCGGCTGGGCAAGATCGATGACCGGATCGAGCTGCTCGACGGCTGTCTGATTGCCTATCTCAATCTCGACCGGGTGATCGAGATCATCCGGACCGAGGACGAGCCGAAGCCCGTCATGATTGCCGAATTCGGGCTGAATGACCGGCAGGCCGAAGCGATCCTCAACATGCGGTTGCGCAGCTTGCGCCGCCTCGAGGAAATGGAAATCAAGACCGAGCGCGACAAGCTCGACAAGGAACGCGCTGACCTCGCCGCGCTGATCGAAAGCCCGGCGCGTCAGCGGACCAAGCTGAAGAAAGACCTGGGCAAGCTGCGCGAGAAATATGGGCCGGAAACCAGGCTCGGCGCGCGGCGCACGGTGATCGAGGAAGCAGCACCGCCGCGTGACATACCGCTCGATGCGATGATCGAACGCGAGCCGGTCACGGTCATTCTGTCAGCGAAGGGCTGGGTCCGCGCGCTGAAGGGGCATGCCGACCTTGCCAGTGCCGAAACCGCCAAGTTCAAGGAAGGCGATGGCCCGGCCTTTGCCATCCATGCCCAGACGACCGATAAAATCCTTATCGCAGCAGCGGACGGGCGGTTTTACACGCTCGCGGCAGACAAGCTCCCCGGCGGGCGCGGCTTTGGCGAGCCTGTGCGATTGATGATCGATTTGGGCGGCGACGTTGGCATCGTGCAATTGCTGGCGGCGCGCGCGGAAACCAAACTGCTGCTGGCGGCGTCCGACGGTCGCGGGTTCGTGGCCAAGGTTGCCGATGTGATCGCCGAAACCCGCAAAGGGCGGCAAGTCGTAAACCTTCGCCCAGGCGCGAAACTTGCAATCATCCGTCCGATTGCGGCAAGCCATGACAGCGTCGCGACAATCGGCGATAATCGCAAGCTGGTGGTCTTTCCGCTCTCCGAACTCCCCGAAATGGGGCGCGGACAAGGCGTAACGCTGCAACGCTTCCGTGACGGCGGGCTTGCCGATGCGATGACGCTGACGCTTGCCGACGGCCTCAGCTGGGCGATGGGCGGCGACAGTGGGCGGACGCGAACCGAAGCGGACTTGACCCCATGGCGGGCAGCGCGCGGTGCGGCGGGGCGGATGCCGCCAACCGGATTTCCCCGCGATAACCGCTTCTGACGCTGGTTAACATTTATGTGACATCGCTTCAGGCGGTCTTAACATATTGACATTACTCCATGTGTTATGGCGGTCGCACACCATATAAAGAGGCGAAAAGCGGAAGAGTCGCGTCCGGCGTCGACGCCGATGCTCGACGCGTTGCCATGCGCCGCCGCGATTATCGAACGGATCGATGACAGCGAAGTGCTCACCGCCCGCAATGATGCTTTTGCCGCGATCGTTCGCGCCGGGCGTGACGCCATCGATATTTCCGCATGGCATGAACGCATCGCCGGGGTCATTCGTGACCAGCATATCGACCGGGCCGACTGGCGCGACGGTGCAATTGTCGAGGGGCGGCACTACAGCGTGACGACCGCGCCGCTGTCGCGCACGAGCGCGCTGATGACGCTGATCGATCGCACCAATGAAGTGCAGACTGAAAAATCGCTGCGCAACGAAATGCTGCATGACAGCTTGACGGGTTTACCCAATCGTCTGGGTTTTATCGAACAGATCGAATGCCAGTTCGAGGATAAAAGTTGCGCCGACTATGCGGTGGTGCTGGTCGATCTCGCACGGTTCAGCCGGGTCAATGAATGTATCGGGTCGCTGGGTGGTGACGAGCTGATCATGACAGTGGCGCGGCGGCTGATGTCGGCGGTGCGTGGTCATGACCAAGTGGCGCGGACGGGGGCAAATGAATTCGCGCTGGTCGTCAGGATCGTCGATGGTCCGGGTGACGTGTTGCACGTGGCTCGGCGGATCGAAACCGTCATGGCGCAGCCGTTTCGCCTCTCCGACTTCGAAATGAAGGTCGATTGCGCCATCGGATGTGCGCTGGCGAGCGATGCGGACGGCGACGGCGAACAATTGATGCGCCATTCCCAGATCGCCTTGAAGAGCGCCAAGGCTTCCACCCGTGTCGAGTTTTACCAGCCCAGCGCGCTGACAGCCGCGCGCCGCCATTTCATTATCGAAACCGAATTGCGCCGCGCCCTCGAACGCGGCGGGCTGACGATGGCCTATCAGCCGTTGATATCGCTGAAGACCGGCAAAGTTACCGGTTTCGAAGCGCTCGCACGGTGGAAACATCCGGTCATGGGTGTCGTGTCGCCAGAAGAATTCATCACGGTTGCCGAAGAGTCGGGGCTGATCGTGCCGCTCGGGCGCTGGGCGCTGGACAATGCCTTGAAAACCCTGCGCGTCTGGGACCTGACGGCAGGACGCGAACTGCTGCTGTCGATGGCCGTCAACTTGTCGGCGATACAGATCGCCCGCGATGATGTCGCCAAATTCGTCGAAGCGGGATTGCGCGACCACGGGATTAAAGGATCTCGGCTGACCATCGAGCTGACCGAAAGTGCGATCATTGCCGATCCCGACCGCGCGGCGCGGACGCTGGCAGCGCTCAAGGCCTGTGATGCGATGGTTGCGATGGATGACTTTGGCACAGGCTTTTCAAACCTTGCCGCGCTTCAGCGTTTGCCGATCGACACGCTGAAGATTGATCGCAGTTTCGTGACCGGCATGATCGGCGATTCGGACAAGGTTGCGATTGTCCGTGCGATTCTGTCGCTTGCTACCGCTCTTGGCATGGCGACGACAGCAGAAGGGATAGAGACATCCGATTTGGCCGATACGCTTGCAGGGTTGGGCTGCACGACCGGGCAAGGTTATCTTTATGGCGAGCCGATGGGGTCGGACGACGCCTTTAACTTTGCGATGAAATCATTGGGCTGACGCGATCAAGCAGCGCGTCGAAAGCCTGTCCTTTAGGAAACCCTTCATCAATCCAGGCATTTTCGACCTTGGCAAGTGTGATCGCCACACCTGGCCCTGATTCAAGACCGCGCTTGATCAGACTGCCGCCGGTGATGGGGAATATCGGGCGTTTCCAGCTGTCGAGCATCGTGGCGTCGGCACCACTGAGCAACAGCCGGTCACGCGCGCCGTCGATGCCCAGGCGATAAGCCAGCGCCGATACCGTGTCGAACGGCTCGGTCCATCCGCAGGCGATCACGAGGCGTTTGGTTTGGGACTTGGACAGCTTGAGCCGCGTTGCAATATGTTTCGCCGTGGCAGGGTCGGGGCCGATCAACGCCGCGAAACGACGTATGGGATGACCCGGTGCGCCCTCTCGTCTGACAACGCTGTCCAACAAATCTGCCGAGGTGATTTCGGGGAGAACGGGTTTAAGAATGTCGCGGGCCAGCATGAGGCGTATGGCGGCAACCGGCATCGGGTAGCTCAGCAACTTCAAAAACTCGCTGGCGATGCGTTCGCGCGACAGCGTCATCAGGTCATTCGCGCGCGTCGTGCATGCGTCATACGCCGCACTGTCGGGTTCGCCCTTGCCGAAGCGCGCGAAGAAGCGAAAGAAACGCAGGATACGCAAATGATCCTCGGCAATCCGCTGCAACGGTGCGCCGATGAAGCGGACATGGCCTGATGAGAGGTCGTCGCGACCGCCGAAATAATCGAACACGTCGCCCGTTTCGGGATTGGCCGAAAGCGCGTTGATCGTGAAATCGCGCCGCGCCGCATCCTCGCGCCAGTCATCTGTGAACGCGACGGTCGCGCGGCGGCCGTCGGTGGAGACGTCACGGCGCAATGTGGTGATCTCGACGGGGCCGCTTGGCATGACGGCAGTGACAGTGCCATGGGCGATGCCGGTCGGCACTGATTTGATGCCGGCTATCTTGAGCCGCGCCATCACATCATCGGGCGTCAGCCGCGTCGCCATGTCGATGTCGCTGACGGGCGCGCCAAGCAGGGTATCGCGGACGACACCGCCGATCAGCCGCGTCATCTCGCCGCCGCCCAGTGCCGCGACGAGGGGATCAAGATGCGGCAGCCTTACCACCGCAGCCGTGCTGACAGATTGGCGAGCATTGCCGCTGTTGCGCCCCAGATGCGTCGTTCACTCCACATGATTTCGAAATAGCGGCGTTCGGTCCCTTCGACCATGACGCGCTGTTCGATACGGTTAGCAGGATCGAGCAGGAACGCGAGCGGCACTTCGAATACGGCAGCGACCTCCCGGTCATGGGGAACGAGGGGAAGGTCGGGTGGGATCAAACCGATGACCGGTGTGATCTCAAATCCGGTAATCGTGCGATAGACGGGCAAAGCCTCAATGATATGGACTTGTGCGCGTGGCAACGCGACTTCCTCTTCGGCCTCACGCAGCGCGGCGTCGATGGCATCGGCATCCTCGGGGTCGATCCGACCGCCGGGGAAAGCGACTTGCCCCGGATGGCGGCGCATCGTTTCGGGGCGCTGCGTCAGGATCAGGCCGGGTTCGGCGCGGTCGGTGATCGCGATCAGGACCGCAGCGGCAACGCCTGTGCCGCCGGGCACATCGCGCATGTCACTGCGATAGGGGACGGTGTCGTCCGCCGTCGCCGCCAATGATGCCCGCACCCGTGCCGCCAGCATCATGCAGCAGTCATCGCAAAGAAAGTGCCGTCGCTCCACAGGCCGTTCGGATCATTGCCCTCATCAAGCGCGAGATTGGCAAGCTCGTAATAGACCGGGCGCGCCACTTTTGCCTCCATCCCGCCGCGGACGTGGAGATAAGGAGCGTCGTCAAAGCGCAGTGTGTGGCCCGCACCCGCCATGATCAGGTCGCCGGTGTTGAGGCGGAACGTCAGCGTGCGGGCAGGGCCAGCGCTTTCGCTTTTGACTTCGACCGCGATGAAGGGCGCGTCCTCGACCAGAATGTCGAGCTTTTCACCCGGCGTGACGAGGACGTAGCTGCCATCGGGTTCGCGGCGGAGGATCGTCGAGAACAGCCGCACCATCGCCTCGCGCCCGATCGGCGAGCCTTGGTGATACCAGGTGCCATCGCGCGCGATGCGCATCTCGCTGTCGCCGCAATGCGTGGGGTGCCACTGATCGACGGGGGGCAAGCGCTGCTCGGCAAGCGCTTTGGCAACTTCGGCGAGGGACATGGCGGACAGATCGGGGGCGGGCGGCATGGGCACAATACTGCCTTATGCCTTTGGCTCTGCCAGCGCAAAGGCCCGTGGGCCCAGCATACCCCTCTTGGGCAGGCCATCGGCATTGCGCGCGAGCAACCGGTGGCGCTCGACGGGGCCGGGAACGTCCCAGCCACCGGTGGCATATGCGGTAAAGCCGAAGAAGCGACCATAATATTCCGGGTCACCGATCATGACCATCGGCACGTCGGGCGCCGCATCGATCAGCGCGGTCATCAGCATACGACCGATCCCGCCGCGCTGGACTTGCGGGGCAACAGCAACGGGGCCGACGAGCGTGAGCGGCGCTTCGCCGATACTGACCGGCCAGCTTTGCAGCGTGCCGACGAGCTGCGCGCGATCGAATGCCGCAAAGCTGAGCGCCGGGACTGCGGCCATCCCCGCGCGAATCCGGTAGGCTGTGCGTGTATGGCGGTTGGCACCGAACGCGGCGTCAAGCAGCGCTTCGATGGCGTTCGGGTCGGCGCGCGACAGGGGAGCGATCGTCACAGTCATGGGGGCCGCGCCAATAGCGTGCTTTTCAATCATTGGAACCCGGTAAGTTTTCCTCTAGGCGCGCGGCGATGACCAATATTCTCCAGCTAGAAGTCCATGACCTCATCGTGCCCGTGCTGACGGGCATCTATTCCGAAGAAACGCATTTGCCGCAGCCGCTGCGCATTTCGATCACGGTCGATCTCGATGTGCAGGATCATTTTGCGCCCGATACACCGCTGGGTGCGTCCAAAAACTATATGGATTTGAAGCATGCCGCGATGCGCTTGCCCGAAGGCGTGCACTTCGTCCTGATCGAGGCTGTTGCCGATCATATCATCGAAACGCTGATGACCGGTGATCCGCGCGTGGCGCGTGTCGAGGTGCGGATCGTCAAGCTGGCGATTGCCGAAGCGGGAGAGGCCATCGGCATCCGACGTGTGCGGGTTCGCGCATGAAACTGGCGCTGGTCACGGGCGGGCACCGGCGGCTTGGCGCGGCGATTTCAGCGCGGTTGGCGGCGGACGGCTGGACGCTGGCACTGCACGGCGCGCGGGATGCCACGCCCGATGCGGATTTGGCGGCCGTGCTCGGCGACTGGCATGGCTTTGTCGCCGACTTGAGCGACGGCGATGCCGTTGCGGGGTTGATCCCGGCGGTTGTCGCCCATTTCGGGGCAGTGCCGTCATTACTGGTCAACAATGCGTCGCGGTTCGAATGGGACGACGCGGCAACGGTCACGGCAACAGCACTTGACGCGCACCATGCAATCAACACGCATGCGCCGGTCGTGCTTGCAGTGGCGCTGGCGCAAGCGGGCGGCGCGGGAAATGTGGTCAACATCCTCGACCAGCGTGTCCGCAACCCCGTGGCCGACCAGTTGAGCTATACTTTATCCAAAGCAGCGCTGGCGGGCATGACGCGGACACTGGCGGTCAGCCTTGCACCGAAACTGCGGGTCAATGCGGTTGCGCCGGGGCTGACGCTACCGACAGCGGACTATGACGCGGCACAGATGGCGCGCATTGCCGCAGCGATGCCGCTCGGTGTGTTGCCGCGACCGCAGGATATTGCCGATGCCGTGGCGTTTCTGGCCATGGCACCGGCGATCACCGGACAAACATTGTTCGTCGATGGCGGTGCCAGCCTGAAGAGTTTTGATCGCGATTTCGTTTATATGTGATCGCTAGACTCTGATGATTTCAAGTTGATTCTCTAATTTCGTCATTCCCGCGAAGGCGGGAATCCAACGCCTAATGTCGATGCTCGGGAGCTGGATTCC
>JAYUQI010000114.1:0-3957 GCA_043756805.1 Sphingomonas sp. | reverse complement strand
ATCTACCGCAAGGCCGCCCGCAATTTCGGTCCGATCATGGCGATGGCGGCCCGCCAGACCATTGTGCCCTTGACCAAGGTCGCCTCGAACGACGCACTTATATGATGGCTGACGGCGCAACAGCAGGCGAACCGATGGTCCTGGCGAGCGACGTCGAATCGGTCCGGCTGCGCTATCGCGAGCGGGGGGATTGGGTCGTGGCGTGGGAAAGCTCTGCCCCGAACGCACTGCCGAAAGCTGTCGAGTTGACTGTCAAACGCAGGAACCAACCCGCGTTGATGATGGCATTCCTCGTTGGGGCGACAGTGAAATGACCCGGCACAAATCCGAAGAAGGTGCGGCGCTTCTGTCGGTCCTGCTGCTGGTGGCGGTTATGGCCGTGCTGTGTGCAGCAAGCCTCGAAAAACTCAAGATTTCGACTAAACTCGCAACGAACGGCGCAGCGATTGATCAGGCGCGCAGCTATGGCATGGCAGCCGAAACCATCGCGCTCTACCGGATTGGTGACTTGCTTCAGCGCGACGCGACAAAGACGACGCTTCAGGGCAACTGGGCAGGGCAGCCGACCGAATTTCCGATCGATAAAGGCATCGCGACCGCGCAGCTCGACGACGGGGGAAATTGCTTCAATCTCAATTCGGTTGTGATCGACGACGGGCAGGGTGGCTATGCCGTCCGCCCCAATGGCGTCGCCCAGTTCGAGCGGCTGATGATCTTGCTCCAAGTGCCCAGCAACGAAGCGCGCGGCATAGCGATGGCGACGGCTGACTGGATCGATACCGATGGTATCCCGCAGCAAGGCGGTGCGGAGGACGCCGCTTATGCGGGCGGGCCGACGCCGTATCGCACGGCGAATGTGCTGATGATCGATCCCAGCGAGCTGCGCGCGGTTGCCGGGGTGCGTGCGCCTGTCTATGCCGCGTTACGCCCTTTCCTCTGTGCCCTGCCGGTGACCGATTTGTCCCCCATCAATGTGAATACGATTGCGCCGGGACAGGCGGTTTTGCTGGCGATGCTGGCACCGGGGATCGACGTTGCGCGGGCGCAGCGGGTGATCGACGATCGGCCGCAACTTGGCTTTGAAAGCCTCGTTCGCTTTTGGGAACAGCCTGCGCTGGCGGGTGCGCCTGTGGCGGCAACAACGCAGACGCAGTTGAAGACGCGCTGGTTCAATCTGAAAGTAATGATCGAACTGGCGGGGGCCGAATTCGAGCAGCATGCGCTGATCGATGCCGCGCTGAAACCAGCCAAGCTCGTCCGCCGCAGCTATGGCGAACCATCATGAGCGATACGCTCGTCATCATGCCGGGCAATTTGCCGCACTGGTTGCGCATCGCCGATGGCGAGATCGTGTCGCGTGGTGAAGGTCTGGCAGCGTACGATCCCGATGACCATGTTGTCGCGGTCATGCCCGCGGCGGACGTCACCATCCATCATGTTGACCTGCCCGATCTGTCCGAGCCGCAAGCGCTGGCCGCCGCGCGCCTGATGATTGCCGAGCAATCCGCATCGTCGGCGAACCTGCTGCATGTGGCTGTCGGCAAAGCGAATGGCGCGGGGGACCGCCCGGTTGTCGCCGTGGACCGGGGCAAAATGGTGGCGCTGCTCGCAGATCTGGCAGAGCAGGGGCATGATCCCGACGCGGTGGTTGCTGCGCCGATGCTGCTGGCGCGACCCGAGGCCGGTTTCGTCAAAGGCGCTTTCGGCAATGAAGTGATCCTGCGCGGACCCGATGGCGCGTTTACCGATGATCCGATTTTGACGCCTTTGTTGACCGGCGGCGTTGTCACCACGCTCAGTCGTGCCGCGCTTGAACGGGGATTGATCGATGCCGTGGCTGATCCCGAAGTCGATTTGCGGCAGGGCATTTTTGCCAAGCGCCGCGCCTGGGGGCTCGATTGGGTCCGGCTGCGGCGGATTGGCTGGCTGGCGCTTGCGCTGGCGGTGGCCACGCTGCTGTTTCACATCGTCCAGCTCGTTCGCCTGAATCTGGCGGCGGACCGGATCGAAGCGGACAACATGGTTGTCGCGCGCGCCGCATTGCCGCCCGGTACGAATATCAACAATCCACTGCTTCAGGTTCAGGAACAGATGAACAATTTGCGCGGCCCGGGCGGCGGCATGATGCCGCTTGCGGCGGCGGTCGCATCGGTCACGAGCAATACGCCCAACCTTGAACTGACATCGCTGGTCTTTGACGGTGGCGGCACTCTGCGCGTGACGGTGCGCGCCCCGACGCCGACCGATCTTATGATATTCGAAGGTGAGCTGAAAAAAGCGGGGCTGACCCCGGCATCGGGGCCGACATTGGTCGATCAGGGTCGGCAAATCCGTGATTACACAGTGTCGGCGAAATGACCGCCCGCTTTCAACAGATGTGGGCCGAACGGTCGCCGCGCGAACGGCAGTTGCTGATCGTGATGTTTGGTTTGCTGGCAGTCGTCGTACTGGTTTTCGGCGTCGTTCGTCCGCTGATGTCGGCAACGACCGCCGCGCGCGAGCGGCTTGATCGCGTCACGGTTGAATCGGGGCAGATCGCATCAGCCGCCGCGAGTTTGCGCGATGCCAAAAAAGATGCGCCTCCGCAGCTGACGGGCACGCTGGTGCTTGCGGTCAGTCAGTCGGCGGGGACAGCAGGGTTCACATTGTCGACGCTCGATCCCCAGGGCGATGATCGCGTGGGGATCACGATTCCGGCGGCGAAAAGTCCCGCCCTATTTGCATGGCTGAGGACGTTGGCCCGTCAGGGCGTTTTCGTTGAACGGATGACGATGCGGACCAACCCTGACACCACGCTCGCGGTCGAAGGCACATTGCGGTTGCGCAAGTCATGACGCGGGGGCGCATTTTCCTGTTTGCCGGGGCCTTCCTCCTTTCGCTGCTGTTGCTCATGCCATTGTCCGTCGCCTTGTCGATGTTTGGCCTGACCGATCAAGGGCTGTCAGCGCGCGCGGCAAGCGGCACTGTGTGGTCGGGGAAACTCGTCGAAGCGCGGATCGGGCAGATCGCGGTTGGCGATGTTGCTGTCCGGTTGAAGCCACTGCCGCTGCTGGTTGGTCGCGCGACAATCGACATGGAAAGTCCGCTCGGTCGCGGTGCTCTGACGTCGATGAAAAGCGGATTTGCGATTGATGACGCCACAGTCAATCTCGCCACAGCGCGGGTATTCACGCCGATTCCGCTCGACGCGCTCGACCTGACCAATGTCAGCGTCAAATTTTCTGGCGGCAGATGCGAAAAAGCTCAAGGCCGGGTGCGTGCCGCCTTTACGGGCGATGTCGGCGGCTTGTCGCTGGCGCAAGGGCTGAGCGGCGTTGTTCGGTGCGAGGGCGGTGCGTTGCTCCTGCCGCTCGTCAGCCAGTCGGCGATGGAACGGCTGAACCTCTATCTTCGTCATGATGGCGGCTACCGTGCCGAATTTTTCGTTCGCTCGAGCGATCCGGCGATGTCGGGCAAACTCGGCTCGGCGGGGTTTGCCCCGGCGCCGGGTGGCTTTGTGTTGCGATTGGCGGGAAAGCTCTAGCTTAACGCCGCGTTCGGCTCTAAAGGCGCAACTCCCCCATTGTGGCGGTCGTAGCTCAATTGGTTAGAGCGCCGGTTTGTGGTACCGGAGGTTGCGGGTTCAATCCCCGTCGATCGCCCCATTTTTTCGTTTATAGTGAGAGTGCTGATGGTCGCTGTTTGGGATTTGCCAGATTTCGACGATCATGAAGCGATCCACCTGTTCCGCGATCACGCCACGGGGCTGACGGCGATTATCGCAATCCACTCGACGGCACTTGGCCCGGCAGCCGGTGGCACGCGCTTCTGGCACTATGCCGACAAAGCCGACGCCATTGTCGATGCGCTCCGCTTGTCGCGCGGGATGAGTTATAAAAACGCGATGGCGGGATTGCCGGCGGGCGGCGGCAAGGCCGTGATCCTCGACACCGGGGATACCGCAAAGACGCCTGAGAT
>JAYUQI010000113.1:0-3961 GCA_043756805.1 Sphingomonas sp. | reverse complement strand
AATGCGGTCGAGCAACTGGCTGTCGAGCAGGAAGTTCTGGCCGAGCGCCTTGCTCGCGGTCAGCCCGTGACGCGCAATGACATCGCGGAGCGGCGGGCGTTCGCTGGTCACGCGGCGCGTTGCGTGCAGGCCTGTTCCGCGCGACAAGCCGTTGCTTGCGATGCCATTTTAATGGCGGCAATCATCGCGCCTGGATTGGCGATGTTTTGACCGGCGATGCCGAATGCCGTGCCGTGATCCGGCGCGGTGCGGACAATGGGCAGGCTGAGTGTCATATTGACGCCGTCATCGAAGTGCAGTGTTTTCAACGGGATCAGCGCCTGATCATGATAGAGGCAGATCGCGACATCATAAGTGGCCCGCGCACGCGAATGGAACATTGCGTCGGCCGCAATCGGTCCGCTGACGTCGATCCCTTCGCCACGCAGGATCTCCATCGCTGGCATGATCAAGTCGATCTCTTCGCGACCGAGCGCACCATTCTCGCCAGCGTGCGGATTGAAGCCGGCAAAAGCGAGGCGCGGATTGTCGATCGCGAAATTGCGCTGAAGCCCGCGCGCCGTCGCCCGCCCGGTTGCCACGATCTTTTCGATGGAAAGCGCGGCGGGCACATCCGCCAGCGGCAAATGCGTTGTGACGGGCACGACTTTCAGTGTCGGCCCGGCGAGCAGCATGACAGCGTTCTCGCTCGCGACGCCGCAGCGCTCGGCAATGAACTCGGTCTGACCGGGATGCGAAAAGCCAATCGCATAAAGCTGTGTTTTGGACACTGGACCGGTAATCAGCGCCCGCGCGGCGCCGGATCGCGCAATCCCGACCGCGAGTTCGAGCGAATCGAGCGAACAGCGTGCCCCTTCGAGATTGGGTTCGCCTGGCGTGATCGATCCGGCATCTTCAAGTTGCATCACGGGCAGCGCCCGCGCAAAAACGTCGACTGACTGGCGCGGGTCATCAATGGCCTCGACGGGGCCGAGCCAGACGGCCTGAATGGCGCGAACGTCGCCCACCGCAAAGAACGGCGACAGCCCGGCGCGTTCGCGCTCCACCCATGCCTTGGCGATGATCTCCGGTCCGATGCCGGCCGGATCGCCCATTGCCACCGCAAGCGGGGCATCGACGGAATAGAGACTAGCGATATTCCACCACCGCATCGCGCCGGAGATCGCGCAGATAACGCTGTGCGCGCTGGTTGACGCGCGTTTCTTCCATCTGTGCCATGAGCTGATCAAAGGACGGGCCACCCGCCGACTGCGCATCGTCGCGCCCGCAAAGAACGAGAACGCGAACGCCTTCGGCTTGCGACCCGAACGGTTGCGTCGCTTCGCCAATCGATAGTTTGAGGAGCATTTCCTGAAGCGGGGCTGGCAAATCGCGAACGCGGACCTGATCATTGTCGATGACTTCGGCTTTTTGCGCAGCCGCAACTTCGGCGACGCGGCCGCAGCCGCCCATGCCCTGCGTTGCTTTGGCAAAGGCCTCAGCGCGGGCCGTGGCCACGGCTTGTGTCACGCCGGGTTCGAATTTGATCGACATCTGCCGCAAGTTGAGCATGGCATCGCGCGGGTCCGACGTCAGCACCTGACGACTGTCGACGAGATAGACGACCGAGAAACCGCCCGGCACGGCAATCGGTCCGGCAAGCTGACCAACCGATAGCTCCTGCGCCGCGAGCGCAAGAGCGTCCGGCAGCTGTGGCGCGCGCACCCAGCCAAGATCACCACCAACGGCCGCCGTCGACGCTTCCGAAAACTGTCGCGCATAAGCCGCGAACGATCCGCCCTGCCGGATCTGGTCGATGATCTTGCGCGCGTTTGCGATTACTTCGGTCGAGTTTTCCGGCGTGGCGGACAGATATATTTCACCGATGTGAAATTCCTTCTGCCCCTTCGACGCTTCGAGACGGGACATGATCGCCTGAACTTCTTCGCCGCTCACGTTGACGAAGGGCTCGACTTTGCGGCGCAGCACACGGCTCCAGGCGAGTTCGCCATGGATCTGGCGCTTTATGGAGCGATCCGACGATCCCTGTTCGCGCAGATAAGCGCCCATCGTTGCGGGCGTGCGCTTGAACCGCTCGGTAATCCGCGCATAGCTTGCGTTGATCTCGGCGGGTGTAATCGTGATTTCGTTGGCCTTGGCTTCCTGAATCTGGAGCGTTTCATCGACGAGGTTGCGCAGCACCTGCAAGCGCAGGCGCTCTTTTTCCTCGGGTGAAACGCGGCCACCGTTGGCCAGGACAATAAGCGCCAAGCGCTGATCAATGTCAGTCCCGGTGATGATGTCACCGTTGACGATGGCCGTTGCCTTGCGCAGGTGCGGATCAACCTTGCCAAAGGTAGTCAGCACCGTCGGCAGATTAAGTCCTGCATTATTGGGAACCGGCGTTTGTTCTGTAACAGTTTGGGCGAACCCGGCGGTGGCGACGAGCGCAAATGCGCTTGTCGTGGCAATGCCTTTCAATCGGATGTTCACGCGTCGACAAATCCTTGAGTTTGACCGTGCCGGCTTTGTGCCTGTGCGATGGTGAACGCAGGCTTAGCGACCCAGTCCACGGAATACCAGCCTTAGCAGATAGGAGTTGCCAGCGCGCGCATCGCCGGTGGCGCCATAATCGCGCCGCCATGTCAGCCCGATGTCGAGGCATTCATCGGTGTAGGCGATGCCGAGGCGATGGCGGATAGGCTCATAGCCGTCTGCGGACGACAGCGGGTCTTCGGCGCGGTCGGTGAGATCGACGACGGCCGATCCGAACACCGAAACGAATTTCGATATCTGAACGCGGCCCCCGACGCGGATTTCCTCACGGTCGCGTAAATCTTCGAGTGCCGCACCGATATTGCGATTGAGGCGAAGGTAACCGATCGTGGCATAGGTCGCGCGGTTGCCGATGGTCGCGTCGAATTCCTGCCGGCGCGGGGTAAAATTGTCCTTGTCGAGGCGGAAACGGTAACTGGCACTAACGATGTCACGGAACTTCACGGTTGTGCGGCCAACGACGTCCGACACCTGATTGTTAAGGCCTGTGCCATCAGGGAGCAGGGTATCGATATTGGTCAGCCGATAGCTTTGGCCGACGTTTGCGGTCACGGCCCAGCCGGGCGCGTCGAACGCGTAGTCCAGACCATAAGTCAGGCGCGTGCCGTCTTCCCAACGATCATAACCGGGGAATCGGTTGAGCGCGAAAAGATTGCTGTCTTCGAGATCGACGGCGCGGGCATCCTCATTGGGAATGTTGAGATTGCTGGTTCGCGGCGAGGCGACAATCTGGATGCGCGGCGTGATCCGCTGCGTCCCGCCGAACGCGGCGCCGATGAAAGGCCAGCGCACTTCGGCAGCAACTGCGCCAATGGCGCGAGCCTGATATCCTTCGGCGCCGCGGTAAAGCGCGGTCGTCGTCAGAAGATTTTCGTCACTGTGGTAAATATCGCCGCGACCGTAGGCCGTGAGCAGCACTTCCTGGCCGAGCGTGGTCAGTTTGCGCAAATCCCAGCGCAGCCCGGCAAAAGCACGCTGCGTGTCCTGTCCCGATGATCGACCGAGCGCGAGTGTATTCAGCTGCAAGTCGAATTTTCCGCCGAGAACCGGATCGGCAAAGCGGCGGCGATAGTCGATTTCGGGCAGAGCGACGGGGATTTGACCCTGCGCATCGCCGCTCCGCAACGTCTGGACCGACCAGCCCGTCAGCGCGAAATAGCTCTTTTCGTCAATCCGTTCGAGCTTGAGCGTCGAGCGCAAGCGGTCATCGCGTGAAATGTCGTAGCGGCGCAGGAAGGTGCGGTCGGTCGCGCGGCGGATCGAACCGCTGATGCTCCATTGCGGATCGAGCTGGAAGCGGCCGCTGGCATCGAGGTAACCACG
Organism: Sphingomonas sp.; assembly: GCA_043756805.1. GTDB lineage: Bacteria > Pseudomonadota > Alphaproteobacteria > Sphingomonadales > Sphingomonadaceae > Sphingomonas_O. Next base: position 103 of record JAYUQI010000113.1, on the reverse strand, counting down.
GAACGCGCGCTGGGCAGCAACTGTGGTCGTTGCGGTCGGGATGCGCGAGCCATAGGTCGCAATTCCACTGATCTGATAGGCCCCGCTTTGGGTCAGCGCACGG
>JAYUQI010000112.1:0-11265 GCA_043756805.1 Sphingomonas sp. | reverse complement strand
GGACAGGTTGTCACGCAGCTTCAGCTTTTCATTCGCGAAATAGCCGCCGACGAGCCAGTCGAGCTTTTCGTCAAACGCGGTGCCCTGCAAGCGCAGTTCCTGCGTGAAGGTCTGGAAGCTCTGGCGCTGAGCATTTGCATCCGTGCCGGGGCGGCGGAGAATATCGAGATTGTTAAAGTCGGCGTCCTGCCCGCGCACCAGCTTCCAGTCGCGATAGGCCGTAATCGACGTCAGATTTGTGTCGCCAAAGCTGTAGTTGAGTTCGCCCGACACGCCCCAGTCCTTGACATCGCCACGATAGCCGAAGCCGGGCGTGAGCGCGGTTTCGCGCCTGAACGTATTATCACTGATGATGCCGCCGAGTGCGCGCTCGATCCCGGCAATCGAGTTCGCGCCGAAAGTCAGGCTGCCATCGACTGCGCGGGACACGTTCTGCGCAGGCAGATAGGCCGCGCCGCAACATTCTTCCTTGCGGTCGGCATAGTCGCCGATGATGCGGACCGAGAGGTCATCGCTCGGCTGGAACAGCAACTGCCCGCGGACCAGCCAGCGGTCGCGATTGTTGATGCGGCGGCCCGAGATAACATCCTTCAGGAAGCCATCGCGTTTGAAGTAAATGCCGTCGACACGCGCAGCAATGGTTTCGCTGAGCGGGCCCGTGACCCCGCCACCGACGCGGATCGTGTCATAATTGCCGTACGTTGCTTCGCCGGTTGCGCCGAAATTAAATGATGGCTTTGCCGTGATAACCGAGATCAGACCCGCCGACGCATTGCGCCCGAACAATGTCCCCTGTGGCCCGCGCAACACTTCGATACGGTCGATCGCGCCGAGTTCGGACAGCCCGACACCCGCGCGGTTGCGGTAAACACCGTCGACAAACGTGGCGACCGAGCTTTCGAGACCAGGGTTATCACCGACCGTGCCGATGCCGCGGATACGCGCGCCGCCCGCTGCCGCTTCGGACGACGTGGACGACACGAGCAGCGATGGCGACAATTGGTTCAGCGCGCGAATGTCGCTGGCACCTGAGTTGGCGAGGCTTTGCGCGGTCACTGCGGACACAGCGAGCGGAATGTCCGACAGCGCTTCGGAACGGCGGGTCGCGGTGACAATGATGTCGCCGGTCGCGCCTTCGTCGGTGGTCTGTGCTTCCTGTGGCACAGGGGCTTCCTGAGCGAATACCGGCGCCGCAAAGGTGCACGCTAGAATCACGGGCGCAGCCGACAGCATCAAGCGAAATTTGGGCATCATTCTCTCCTCGAAGGGTTGGACTATTATTGTCCGTTGACTGTGGATTACCGCGATTGACGCAGCACTGCTAGCCGAACACCCAAAAACGAACGGTTTTCAGGGGCGTCGCGGCTTTTTTGCAACAGTGTGACAAGACTTCCGTTACGGAACCGAACTATTTCGGCGACAGCACCATCAGCATCTGGCGGCCTTCCATGCGCGGATAGGCTTCGACCTTGGCGGTTTCGACCGTGTCGGCCTGGACGCGCTGAAGCAAAACCATGCCGAGCTGGCCATGCGCCAGTTCGCGGCCACGAAAGCGCAACGTGACTTTCACTTTGTCACCATCGCCGATGAATTCGAAAATCTTTTTCATTTTCGTATTATAGTCATGATCGTCGATGTTCGGACGCATCTTGATCTCTTTGATCTCCTGCGTCTTTTGCGATTTGCGGGCGATGTTCGCCTTTTTCTGGGCTTCGTATTTGAATTTGCCGACGTCCAGATATTTGGCGACCGGCGGGTCCGCGTTCGGCGAGACTTCGACCAGGTCAAGGCCAAGCTCGCGCGCCTGTTCCATTGCTTCGCGTGTGAGCATCACGCCCAGATTTTCGCCATTTTCGTCAATCACCCGCACTTTGGGCGAGACGATGAATTCATTAAAACGCGGGCCATTATTCGGCATTGGCGCGCCCCCGAGCGGGCGGCGTATCATGGGCGGTGCTATAACTGAGACTCCTGTCGTTGTTAATTTAACATAGGTAATTTAGGACAGATGCCGCCCCTTTGAAAGCCCGCGCGGACGAATTAGCGCGCGCTGTGGCAAGAGGGTGTCACTTGAGGTCGGGTGGCGTGCCCTCTTGAGCCAGCATTGTGATTGCGTCTTCAAGCGACATGATCCGCTGCCCGTCGCTGCCAAGTGTCCGCACAGCGACTGTCTGCTCGTCCGCCTCGCGCTTGCCGATGACCAGCAGATGCCGGACTTTCGCCAGCGAATGTTCGCGCACCTTGTAATTGATCTTCTCGTTGCGCAGGTCGGCCTCGACGCGAACACCTGCCGCGCGCAGCTTAGCAACCACATCCTCGGCATAACTATCGGCATCCGACACAATCGTCGCGACCACGGCCTGCACCGGCGCAAGCCAGACGGGGAAGCGTCCGGCATGATGCTCGATCAGTATGCCGATAAACCGTTCGAACGTCCCCAAGATCGCACGGTGTAACATGACGGGACGGTGCTTTGCCCCATCCTCGCCGACATAACTCGCGTCGAGCCGTTCGGGCAGGACATAATCTAGTTGCAGCGTGCCGCATTGCCATGTTCGACCGATCGCGTCAGTCAGGTGAAATTCGAGCTTCGGTCCGTAGAAGGCGCCTTCGCCAGGCAGCATTTCAACCTCGCTCAGACCCTCGGCGTTGCCGCGAGCCAACGTCGTGGCGCGATGGAGCGTGCGCTCAGCCTTGTCCCAAAGCGCGTCATCGCCTGCCCGATTCTCCGGTCGCAGCGCTAATTTAACGGCATAGTCGGCGAACCCAAGGTCACGATAAATCTTATCAAGTAGCTCAATGAAGAGCACCGTCTCGTCGAAAATCTGATCCTCGGTGCAAAAAATATGGGCGTCGTCCTGCGTAAATTGCCGGACACGCATGATCCCATGCAGAGCGCCATGAGGCTCATTTCGATGACAACACCCAAACTCCGCCAACCGTAGTGGCAGATCACGATAAGATTTTATTCCTTGGCGAAACACTTGGACATGCGCCGGGCAGTTCATCGGCTTTAACGCCATCAGATCGCCAGCACCAGTCAAGACCGGCTTGTCTGGATCCGTTCCCGGCACTTCGTCGGGCACCACGAACATATTCTCGCGAAACTTCCCCCAGTGACCTGAAAGTTCCCAAAGCCTCGCATCCATAAGCTGCGGCGTTTTGATCTCCGCATAACCTGCGTCGTCCAAGCGCCGACGCATATAAGCCTCCAGCACCCGCCAAAGAATGTAGCCTTTGGGATGCCAGAACACCGAACCCTGCGCTTCTTGTTGCAGGTGGAACAAGTCCATGTCCTGCGCAATCCGCCGGTGATCGCGCTTCGCCGCTTCCTCGAGCCGGACGAGATGCGCATCAAGCTGCTTCTTGTTCAGCCAGCCGGTGCCATAGATGCGGCTGAGCACGGCGTTATTCTGGTCACCGCGCCAATAAGCGCCCGAAACCCGTGTCAGCTTGAATGCTTGAGGGTCGAGTTTCCCTGTCGAAGCAAGGTGTGGCCCACGGCACATATCCATCCAGTTGCCCGCGCGATAGACAGTCAGCTCTTCACTTTCGGGCAAGTCCGCTGCCCATTCGGCCTTGAACGTCTCGCCATCTGCCTGCCATTTCGCGATCAGGTCGGCACGGCGCCACACTTCACGGATCAAGGGCTCGTCGCGGCCAATGATGCTGCGCATTTCGGCTTCGATGGCGGGCAGGTCTTCCTCGGTGAATTGCCGCTCTTTCGGCGCGAAGTCATAATAGAAACCATCGTCGGTCGATGGCCCAAAGGTAATCTGCGTGCCGGGGAACAGCGCCTGCACCGCTTCAGCAAGCACATGTGCAAAGTCGTGCCGCGCCAGCTCGAGCGCATCCGCCTCGTCGCGCGCGGTGATCAGCGCCAGCGTCGCGTCAGCCTCCAGCGGGCGCATGATGTCGCGCACTTCGCCATTCACGCGCGCGGCAATCGCCGCCTTGGCAAGCCCCGGGCCAATGCTTGCGGCAATCTCGGCCGGCGTGGTGCCAACAGGGACTTCACGGACAGAGCCATCGGGCAAACTTATTTTTAGCATAACTGACATAGTCGGCGCATATGCCGCCCTCATTCAAAAGCGGCAAGGGCAGCGTCACCATTGAAACCCTTTGGGCGGAAACCGGTTGATCCCTGTGACTTTGCCGAAAGGGATTTACGATGGCATTTTTGAAAGCGATTATCTTTGGCTCGATTGGCACACTGACGGAAACGTCCGAAATGCAGCGACAATCGTTCAACCGCGCTTTTGCCAAGGCGGGGCATGACATTGTCTGGGATGAAACGACGTACAGCGATATGGTTTCAGGCCCGGACGCCGTCGTGGGCGGTCAAAGTAGAATCCGGATCGATGCGGCGTCGCGGGGCATCGACATCGATGATGTCGCCGTCGCCACCCTGCACGCCGAAAAGAGCCAGTATTTTCAGGAAATCATGGCCCGGGACGGCCTGCCACTCAATCGCGGCGTCGAGGCGCTGATTGCCGATGCAAAGCACGCCGGTCTTTCGGTCGCGTTTGCGTCGACGACATCGCGGGCAAACATCAATGCGATGCTTGCCGCGACGCGCCCCGTAATCCGCAATCAGTTCGATCTTATTCTTTCGGGTGACGACGTCGAAGCCGTGAAGCCTTCGCCAGCGATTTATTTGGCGACGCTTGAAAAGCTAGGGCTGGATGCATCCGAAGTCATCGCTATCGAAGACAGTGCGCCGAGCATGGATGCAGCGCTTGCCGCCGGGATTGCGACTTTCTTGGTGCCCGGAAAATTATGGGTTGGCGGTGTGTTTCGTGGTGCATCCGCTGTCTTGCCCGACCTCGAGGGAGTTACGGTCGAAAAGCTCGGCGCTTTATTGGGCCGTGAGCCAATCGCTGCCTAACCCCGATCGCTGTTTAACCAAACAGCACAACCTTGTTGTCCACATCATGCCCGATGTCGGCACGCCCCAGATAAGGGATGCCCGACACCTTGCACCAATGCCGGGCGATCGCTTCCTCATCCATGCCGAAATAGGGGGTGTTGGGCGTGATCGGGGCACAGCGGCCCAGCATGATCCCCGCCGCTTTGCGGACGGCGGGGTTTGATGTGACCTGAAAGAAGCAACGGTCGATCGCATACAGCGCTTCGTCGACTTCCTCGAGCATCAACGTCCGCCCCGTGAGATCAGGCTGAAGCGACGTCCCCAGCAACTGGCAGAACACCATCAGGTTGAATGCCGCATATTTGCCGCCACGCGCATCATAGGGCAGGTCACCGGAGTAATCGCGCAGTCGCGGCTCGCCACGCACGACGAGCCATTCGAGCGTGCGCGCGACGGCATCGTCGCCGCCGGGCTTGTTGATGTCCATCGGCATCGGCGCGTGAACAAGCTCGCCGATCCCCTTCGCCAGCAGGCCGCCAAGGATAAAGCCATTGTCGCTATAACCCAGAAACGGCTTTTTCTTTGCCGACGGACCCATCCGCGCGATGGCGCGCTCGGCGATGCGGTTTGACCCGTATCCGCCGCGCGCGAACCAAACCGCGTCGACGTTGGGATCATTGGCGACTTCGACCAGTGCATCCTCGCGCGCTTGATCCGGCCCGGCGAAATGCCCCGCCGACAAAAAGCATTGCGGATGAAACGCGATTTCGGGCGCCTTGTCCCCGAACCGATCACGGGCAAGCGTGATGACTTTTTCCGGCACATCAAGCGGCAACATATTGGCTGGTGCGACGACAGCGATCTTCATCGGAAACCCCTTCAAATCATCTGTAATCATTCATCTCGAACAAAGTCGAGATAGCTCCCTCTGTGTCCTCTGCGCCCTCTGCGCGAACCCGGCAATATTTTGGTTCGCGCAGAGGGCGCAGAGGACACAGAGATATTGGCGACCGCCTCGACACCGCGGTCCTTCGTTGGCATTGCAGAAATTATGAAATCCTATTTCTTTGTTGGCATTGGTGGATCGGGGATGATGCCGCTCGCGGAAATCGTAGCGGCGCAGGGACATAAGGTCGCGGGGTCGGACCGCTCGCTCGATCAGGGGCGGCTGGCCGCGAAGTTCGAAGGGTTGGCCGCGAAAGGCATTGGCCTGTTCGCACAGGACGGCAGCGGGATCATATCGGCGGACCAGATCGTCGTCGCGTCTGCCGCCGTCGAAGCGACCGTCCCCGACATCATCCGCGCGAGTGAATTAGAGTGCGCGCGGATGACGCGCGCCGAATTGCTCGCCGAACTGTTCAACGCCGCACCGGTCAGCATTGCCGTCGGAGGAACGAGCGGCAAATCGACGGTCACGGGCATGATCGGCTGGATCCTGACACAAGCGGGCCGCGATCCGACGATCATGAACGGCGCCGTGATGAAGAATTTCAACAGCGGCGCGCGGGTGGGCGGCGGCGATGTGTTCGTCAGCGAAGTCGACGAAAGCGATGGCTCGATTGCGCTTTATCATCCGACGGTCGCGGTGCTCAACAACGTCGCGGTCGACCACAAATCGATGGAGGAATTGCGGGAATTGTTCGGAGCGTTTCTTGGGCGGGCAGGATCAGCGGTGGTGAATGCCGACAATGCCGAGGCGCTGGCGCTGATTTCTCCCATCTCCGCTTACCCTGAGCATGTCGAAGCCTGTCCTGAGCGGCTGCCACAGGCGGCCAGCCGAAGGGGGCTGCCCTTCTCCAGCACCAATGGCCGAAAAGAAGGGCAGGGCTTCGACAAGCTCAGCCATACGGAGGTTTTGAGTTTTGGTCTTGGTAGCAACGCCGCCCTTCAAGCCACCGACATCGTTGAAAATCCCCACGGCGTCACCTTCACGATCACGCAGCACTATCCAGTAAAAATCACCTGTTCAGCCCGCCTGGCCGTGCCGGGCCGCCACAATGTGTCAAATGCCCTTGCAGCAATCGGGACAGCCACACGGGCCGGTATCGGGCTTGCGGAAGCCGCCGCCGCGCTCGCCAGCTTCTCGGGCCTCAAGCGCCGTATGGAAACCGTGGGCACGGCGAACGGCATCACTGTCATCGACGATTTCGGCCACAATCCTGACAAGATCGCGGCGACGCTGTCTGCGCTCCACGCTTTCCCCGGTCGATTGCTTATTTATTTCCAGCCGCACGGCTATGGTCCGCTCAAGCAAATGGGTCGCGAACTGGCGGACAGTTTCATCGCCAACATGAAGCGCGACGACATAGTGCTGATCAGCGACCCCGCCTATTTCGGCGGCACGGTTGATCGCAGCGTTGGCGCGGATGCGCTGGTCGCGATGATCGGTGCGCAAGCCCACCACATCCCCGACCGCGCCGATTGCGGCACGCATCTGGTCGAACTCGCCACAACCGGTGATCGCATCATCGTGATGGGTGCGCGCGACGATACGCTGTCGATATTTGCTTGCGGGTTGCTGGAAAGCCTCGCTTCCGCCTAAGAACAGCAAAAGCTCCCCTTCAGCCCTTGCTGGAGGGGTTGGGGGTGGCCTCTTTGCCGAACGGGCAGAAGGAAGGGCCACCCCCGGCCCCTCCACGAAATCGTGGAGGGGAGAAGCAAGGGTATTGATTTCATGGCCAAAAAGCTGACACTCTACATCATGATCGGCCTTGTGCTCGGCATCATCGTTGGCGCCGTCATGCACAGCACGATGTCGCCCGACGCGATCACCGAGGCGAATAAATATTTCAAGATGATCACCGACATCTTCCTGCGGCTGATCAAGATGATTGTCGCGCCGCTGGTGTTCGCCACGCTTGTCGCGGGGATCGTCCATATGGGCGACACAGCGTCGCTCGGACGCGTCGGTGCCAAGACGATTACCTGGTTCCTCGGCGCGACGCTGGTGTCGCTGACGCTCGGTATGGTGCTGGTCAATACGCTCCAGCCCGGCGTGAATTCGGGCCTTGATTTGGCCAAAGCGGTCGGCAGCTCGGGCATCGACGCCAAGCATGCCGACATGTTCCAGACGATCACCGAAATGGTCCCCAAATCGATTTTCGAAGCAATGGCGAACACCACCATGCTTCAGATCGTCATTTTCTCGGTCTTTTTCGGTGTCGCGATGACAGCGATCGGCGAGAAAGCGGCACCGATTGTCAACGGCGTCGATGCGCTGGTCGAAGTCATGCTTGTCGTCACCAACTATGTGATGCGCGTCTCGCCACTCGCCGTATTTGCGGCAATGGCAAAAGCGATCTCGGTCAATGGCCTTGGCATCCTGCTGACCTTCGGCAAGTTCATCGGCAGTTTTTATCTCGGACTTGGGGTGTTGTGGCTGCTGCTTATTTTCGCCGGTTTCCTGGTCATCGGACCGCGCATCGTCGAACTCATTCGTTATATCCGCGATCCGATCCTGCTCGCCTTTTCAACCGCGTCCTCCGAAGCTGCCTACCCGCGCACCCTGGAAGCGCTCGACAAGTTCGGCGTGCCCAACCGGATTTCGAGTTTCGTCCTGCCGCTCGGCTATTCGTTCAATCTTGACGGCTCGATGATGTATATGACCTTCGCGTCGATCTTCATTGCGCAGCTTTACGGCATTGACCTGACGCTGGGGCAGGAAATCACGATGCTGCTCACGCTGATGCTGACATCGAAGGGCATGGCCGCTGTGCCGCGCGCATCGCTGGTGGTGATTGCAGGGACGATGGCGCAATTCGGCTTGCCTGAAGCAGGCCTGGTCTTGATCCTTGCAGTCGACCAGTTTCTCGACATGGGGCGGACGGGCACCAATGTCGTTGGCAATGCCGTCGCCACTGCCGTCGTCGCGAAATGGGAAGGCGCGCTCGACAAGCCCGAGCCGCTCGAAACCATCGACAGCGCGCATGCCCCGTCAGCCCGTCTCGGCACCGCGCATCCTGCCCCCAGAGAGGGCGAGCCGGGCGGCGTCAGTTAAGGAGTTTCTGTCAATGATCCGCCGTATTTTCCTCGATCATCCCAAGACCGTCGGCGAGAGCTATCCCGAACATTTCCGTGTCGCCACCGGCTTTGGCGCGACAATGATCGTCGGCGGCATCAAAGCCGTTCTTCACGGGTTTTTCCCGAATATGTTTCAGACCGCCGGAAGCGACACGGTGCGCGGCCTGCACGCCATTCTCGTCGAGAAACGCAGCGCCAAGCGCGACGCGATTACCGAGATGAATACCGTCGAATGGATGATCTGACGCGGCCATTTGTTACTAGAGGCGACCGCGTGCGCATCGCGTTTGAACGGGTGCGTGGCAAGGGGCCGACGCTTGTTTTTTTGCCCGGTTACATGTCCGATATGGCGGGGACAAAAGCACTGGCGCTTGAGGCTTGGGCGGCAACGCGCGGACAGGCGATGCTGCGCCTCGATTATTCGGGATGCGGCGCGAGTGGCGGGCGATTCGAGGACGGGACACTCGACATCTGGCGCGACGATGTGTTGCTGGTGATCGAACAGATCGAAGGGCCGGTGGTTCTCGTCGGCTCGTCGATGGGCGGCTGGTTGATGCTTCTTGTCGCCCGCGCGCTTGGCGATCGGGCCAAGGGACTGGTCGGCATCGCTGCCGCGCCTGATTTTACCGATTGGGGCTATACGAACGAAGAGAAGGGTTTGATCGAACGGCATGGCCGCATTGACCAGCCATCAGCCTATGGCGACCCCATGCCGACCTTCGCCACCTTCTGGCACTCGGGCGCATCCAACCGCCAGCTGACCGCCGCCATCCCGATCACTTGTCCCGTCCGCTTGCTCCACGGCCAGGGCGACGCCGACGTGCCGTGGGACATTTCGGTGCAACTCGCGGCGCGCCTGCGTTCAGACGATGTGCAGGTGACGCTGGTCAAAGATGGCGATCATCGCCTGTCGCGCGAACAAGACATCGCCTTGTTGATTGCGACGGTTGAACGACTGTTGGAAACCCTATGATTGCCCTGCTGATCCTTGCCGCACAACCTACCGTGGCAACGCCCGAACCCACCCGCTTCGAAGCCTGCGCTGCCTTGGCCGAGACCGATCCCGCCCGCGCGCTTGCCGAAGCGGGGACATGGCGCATCGCGGGCGGTGGCGTTCTCGCGCGGCAGTGCGAGGGGCTCGCTTATGTGACGCAGAAGCGCTGGTTGCCCGCTGCCACCGCGTTCGAAGCAGCGGCGCGCGAAGCGGACGTCAAGCGCGACGGCCGGTCGGCTGTTCTGTGGGTCCAAGCGGGCAATGCCGCGCTGGCGGGCAATGATCCGGCAAAGGCAGCCCTTTATTTCGATGGCGCTTTGACGCGCGGCCAGTTGACCGGCGAGGCACTGGGCGAAGCGCATCTGGATCGGGCGCGGGCGCGCGCGGCGCTGGGCGATATGAAAGCGGCGCGCGCTGACCTTGATCTCGCGACAAAGCATGTGCCCGCCGACCCGCTTGGCTGGCTGCTTTCTGCCACACTGGCGCGCAAGATGAATGATCTGCCCCGCGCGCAGGCCGACATTGGCGAAGCCGCCAAACGATCGCCCGATGACGCCTCGGTCGCGCTCGAGGCTGGTAATATCGCTGTTCTTTCGGGTCGCGATGATGCCGCCCGGACCGCATGGGAAGCCGCGATAAAACTATCGCCAAACAGCCCGTCGGCCAAGGCAGCAACAGAGTCGCTAGCGAGACTGCCGCGCTGATCCTATATGGGTGGGATGAAATATCTGCACACCATGATCCGCGTGTCGGACCCCGCCACCACGATCGCCTTCTTCGAGCTGCTCGGCCTTAAAGAACTCAAGCGCTTCGACAGCGAGCAGGGCCGCTTCACGCTCATTTTCCTCGCCGGGCCGGGCGACGAAGACGCGCAAGTCGAACTCACGCATAATTGGGATGAAAAGAGCTATGATGAAGGTCGTAATTTCGGCCATCTCGCTTACCGCGTCGACAATATCTACGCGAGTTGCCAGCGGCTGATGGACGGCGGCGTCACCATCAACCGCCCGCCACGCGACGGCCACATGGCATTCGTGCGCAGCCCCGACAATATCTCGATTGAATTGCTTCAGACCGGCGACCGCCTGCCGCCGCAAGAGCCGTGGGCATCGATGCCAAATGTGGGGAAATGGTGATGATCCAAACACCGAGTAGGCTGAGCTTGTCGAAGCCCTGTCCTTCTTTCTTGATCAGCGCCGAAAGAAGGACAGCCCCCTTCGGCTGGACGCCTGCGGCAGCCGCTCAGGACAGGCTTCGACAAGCTCAGGGATGCGGAGTTTTCTTATGAGCCTCGACGTCGTCCGCATCCCGGTCCTGTCTGACAACTACGTCTGGCTTATCCGCGAAAACACATCGGGTGACGTCATGGTCGTCGACCCCG